>ONJR01000225.1 GCA_900318195.1 uncultured Planctomycetota bacterium | reverse complement strand
TCTCTGCAACGGGTAACGAAACGTCCAAAAGCTCGCGCGTTTCAAGGCGCTCAAGGCGTAATTTGCGCGTGTAAGGAGCGCCGTCCCCCGAAACTCGCGGACGGCAACTATAACGTCGGTTCATTCGTGCAACTAGCTGGCGGAACAAATCAAACATCGCAAACTCCAGGAAACCTATGTGCCAACGGGTAACTTTCCACAGTGAGTTCCACAACCCACAATACTAATTATAATTCATTTTTCTGTTACAACAAGCACGTTCAGAAATTTTTTCATTGCCAACCGCTCGCCCCATGCGGCTGGCTTTTAGGACACAACGCGCCGCATTACGAAAGTAGCGAATCAAAGAACGCAAGCGTACGCTGCGCTACCTGATCGTAACCGTACGCAGAAGCGCCCGACTGAAGCGTCGCGCCAACTTCGCGCGCGCGGTCCGGCGCGTCCCAAAGCTCAATAAGCGCGTCGAGCCACGGCGACGTTTCTGTCGCGGTAGGAAAGTCGCGCGAACTGGGCGTAAGGCGGGCGGGGATCGGAAGAACGTACGCGCCGCAACCGAGTTCGGTTAGAAGATCCCGCGTTGCGCCGCGGTCTGAGCAGAGAACTGGGACGCCGTTAAACGCCGCTTCCAACGCTACTCGACCAAAGGTCTCCTCGCAAACCGAGGGAAAAAGTAGAACTCGCGTCGAACCGTAGATCAAACGGACGTCCTCGACCCAATCCGTTACGTTAAGATTACGTAAATCACGGACGAACGGAACACGTTCCCAACCGCGCGCGTGAGCGCGACTTTCGACTATGAGCAAGGGGATCTCGGGGCGTCGTCTAGCAAGATCGCGCGCTAGCCCGAGAAAGAAATTCAATCCCTTTTCGGGAGAAGGATTGATAAATACGACATAATTACCCTGACGACGTTTCGCGCAAACCAATCTCTCGTCAACAAGAGGAGGGAGCGCCACCGAATCGAAGCCGAGTCGTGCATGGTAGCTTCGCCGCGCAAATTCCGACGGAACGACGACCTTATCGAATCTCTTGAAAAGCGAACCGTCGTGATAACTCAGATTATGAAGTAAAAAGACGCTACGCGCGCCAACGCTTCGCGCTCGCTCGACAGCGTCCTTCGCCGCCCAATATCCGCCGTAACTCGCGTAAACGTCAGGCGCTCGTCTAGAAGTCTCCTTCGCGAGAAGGTCGAGAAAAAACGTGCCGGAGCTGCGCGAAAGACGAGAAACTGCGCTCTGCGAAATGGAATCGTCTGGAAGAAAAAACGTTGATTCAATACCGCCGTCATTGAAATGAAAAAGGCGGAAAGAATACGATTTGCCATCAAAGTTCGTAACGTACGTCTCGCGCGTTACCGTAAGACCCAAGCGACGCATTCTGCTATAAAACGCCTCCTCCGCGTTTTGAACGCCGTCGAAAAAAGCGCCGCAAAGCGTGCGAACGCGCCAGCCGCGTTGTGATAACAACGACAGCGTCGCGCGCGTAGAAATCGAGGCGCCGCTCTGGACGTCTAGATAATTATGATACGAGGAAAAGAGGAGTTCAGGAGATTCTCTCGACATAGTAATTCATTCCTTGTGAGATCCTCACAAAGACGGCGTACCGTCCGGTTATCGTCCTTTAAAAGCAAGCGCTATCGCAACGCAACGAACAATTCATTTATTCGCCATTACTCTGTTCGCTCTCAGAGGCGTCGGCGGTAGCGGACGCGGCGTCTGAATATATATCCTGCAGTAAGCGGCGCGTTATCGAGCAAGCGTTCTCGCGCTCCCAATCGTCTTCTATCGCCGCAGGCTCGTTAAAGGAAACTCCTTGACGCTCGAGAAGTTCTACCACGCGAAGAAAAGCGTCGTCGTAGGGACGGCGAATCTCTGCGTCATAGAGCGGGGAACGAAAGATCTTATCGCGATAGTAACAGAGCGCGCGCTGCGTTTCACGACCGGGGAACGTCGAAACGTCGACCGTCGCGCCATGTTCGAGAAGGGCTTCTAACGCGATAAAATCAAACTTCTGAGCCGCTGTTGAGACTGGCGTGTATTTACCGTTGCGAGAGGTAAAGTTCACGTTGGCGCCATTCTGAATCAGGAGCTTAATTGTATCCAAGTCGAGATAACCGCCCTTTTCTACCGTGGGATTTCTAAAACGCAACGCTAATAAGAGCGGAGACTCTTCGCCTCGCTCTGTTGCAAGAGCGCCATGCTCTAGCAGAAGACGAGGATAGTTC
>ONJR01000275.1 GCA_900318195.1 uncultured Planctomycetota bacterium | reverse complement strand
GTTAAAAATGTTTGCCACGAGCATAGCAAACGGTCCGTTTTTATGCAACTCCAGTTTTAACTGGACACACTAGGTAGCAATTTGAGTTGATACAATCCCTACCTGACGCCTTCTCGACGAGTAGGCGTCTTCCCCACGCAACGCGCGTCTTTCCACGAGATAGACGCGGCCACATATGTAAGAAGGAACACGCAAATGAAACTCGTAAAAAAAGCCGTAAGCAAACTCGCTTCTCTACGTCAAAGCCCTAAAACTGCAAAGTTAAGAGTCGAATCGCTCGAAACGAGAGAATTGCTCAGCCTGTCGAACCTCGCGCCGGAATTTATTCCCGCGCAGCCGTCGCCGCTCGCGTTCGTCTCGCAGGACGATCAGGTTCGCTCTACGATTCCGATCGAGCTCGGCGATCTTAATACCGGCGCGGAACCGCAAACGGACGCGATCGCCGTTACGGTTACGACCGCTAGCGACCTCGTCGACGCCGAGGACGGGCGCGTCTCGCTCCGCGAGGCGCTCGCGACGACTGGAGTTACGAATATCTATTTTGACCCTTCTCTACAAGGTCAGACGATTACGCTCGGCTCGCCTCTAACCGTCTCGTCGCCGAAAGTCGCAATCGACGCGACCGCGTTATGGAACGCGCAACTCAATTCTCCGGGGCTTACAATCGACGCGAATGCGCAAGGACACGCGTTCGAGGTCAGTAGTCGCGCGCTCGAACTATCGGGTCTAAAGATTGTCAATGCGAAGACGTCGAGCTACGGTGGCGCAATTTATCTGTCTCTGGCGTCGCTCACGGTCGATTCGTGCGTTTTAGAGAACAACGAGGCGCAATTCGGGGGCGCGATTTTCGCCGGCGGGTCAAGCGTATCAATTTCGAACAGCGTAATCGTCGGCAATCGAGCGACCCGGCAAAGCGGCGCGTTCCATCTCGAATATACCGGTTGCGAACTTTCGATAACGAACTCTGTCGTCGCGAACAACAGCGCGCAATGGGGCGGAGTCGCGGTTTCTTACAACGGACCGATAACGGCGCGTAATACGACGTTTGCTAATAATTCGGCGAGTTTGGGCGGCGGCGCCATTTATATCGACGGTCAAACGCTCGCAGCGTACAACTCGATCTTCGCGCTCAACTCCGCCGCGCAAAATAACGACGTACAGCGCGTGAACGGCGCACGCTTCACCGCGTACAACTCTCTCCTCGAAGGGGACGTCTGCGATAATGAGGACGGCTATCTCGTCGTGCGCTCCGGCGAATCGCTCTTCGTCGCTCAGGAAAATCGAGACTATAGACTGTCGCCGCACTCTAAAGCGGTCGACGCAGGACTCGCCGACTACGCGATCGCAAAGGACGGAAATATGCTCGAGACTGACCTGCGCGGACTGCAACGAACCGTAGGCGACGCCGTCGACCTCGGCGCATACGAGTACCATCCGGAAGTTGATCCCAACGTAGCTCCGACGCTAGCGGACAGCTATCGCGATTTCTTCGTCGCCGCGCCATGGTACGACGCCGATAAGTATCCGAACAATACCGACTCCGACCAATGCTGGGCGGGAAGCGCGTCGAATATGCTATGGTCGACCAAATGGGGGCGAATCGAAGGACTAACGGACGAAGAAGACCTCTTCCATAATATGTTCGGCGCCAATTTCCCTAACGCCGCCGGCAACGAAGAGAACGCTATTCTATGGCTACTGAACAACGAGCAGTTAACGGACGTCGTTCGAACAACGCCGGGTGGAATTTACGCCGAGCTCTTTACGGAATACAACGAGTCGGCGGGGCTGTATTGCGGCATGGAAGACGCCTTTAGCGTCAATGGCATAGTCGATCTTGCAACGCGCCTGCGAAGCGGCTACGCCGTTGGAATTTCGATCGCGAACTACAATACGTCGACGGGAGCGCGCGCGAACGGGCACGCGCTCACCGTCTATGGATACGCGTACAATCCCGCGCTCGCGCCCTCGGATCCGCGCTACTACACGCGTTTGTACGTCGCCGACTCCAACGACGGAGGTCGAATGACCGGCGAGCGCGATCGGAAGATCGTCGCAATCGACTTGCAGTGGACCGAAAATCTTAAAATCGGCTCGACGTCGAGAGCCGGGTACCTCGTTTCCAATTACAAACTCGGCGACGCGTCTTACGGACCCGTCGTCTTCGATTACTTCACTTTCTTAACGCAACGTCCCGCAAAGTACGCGCCCGACGCTAGTCCGAGCGCTAACCTCTTCTTCGCCGAAACGCTTCGCGACGCGCCTATCTCTTTCACGACCGACGGCGCCGGAAAAATTAATGAAACGACCTTCGTGCAAGGCGGCGAAATATTCGCTAATTTCGCTTTTCAATCGACGACCGCGCTCGCGAACGACCAGCAAGTTGCCTGCAAACTCTACGTCGACGACGAATGCGTGGCGACCGTAACCGCAACCAACGTCGCGCAAGGCGCGTCGTCAAGCTATAAGCTCTCGCTAGGCGCCTTGCAACCCGGTCTGCACTTCATAACCGTGCGCGTCGACCCCGAAAACGACGTGCGAGAGTCCAACGAGGACGACAACGCGTTCTCCATTCCGCTAACTATTACCGAAACCGAGTCGATCGTCGTTACCACCGCGAGCGACGTGGTGAACCCGAACGACGGACTAACCTCGCTACGCGAAGCGCTCGACGTCGCAGGAACATACGGATATAGCGATCGCATTACGTTCGACGAAGCGTTGCGCGGTCAGACGCTCGAACTAACGTCGGGCGAGATTACCGTGAGTCGTAGCGTCGTCGTCGACGCGACCGCGCTTTGGGACGCGGAAAACGAGCGACCTGGCGTAACGCTCAGCGGCGCCGGCAGTTCGCGCGTCTTCTTCTTCAACAATAGCGAGCGCGCGCAAGTGATCGGACTTGCTTTTACGAACGGCGTCGCCGGCAGTTCGAACAGCAATATGGGCGGCGCGCTACTTGCGAGTCAATCGAACGTTACGATCGAGCGCTGTCTATTTGACAATAACAGAACAAGCCTCGGCGGCGCAATTTGCGTTGAGAACACCGACTTAACGATCGTCGACTCAACCTTCCTGAACAACGCGGCGTCGTCGCAGGGAGGCGCTATACTAGCGAACCAATCGAAGATTACGGTGAATCGCTCCCAATTTGATAATAATACGGCGATTTACGGCGGCGCAATTTGCGTCGACTACACCGACTTAACAATCGTCGGCTCAACCTTCGATAGCAACGTCGCAACGACGCAAGGAGGCGCGCTAACGCTTCTTTCGCACAACAAGTCGGCGTACGTCGCAAACTCTTTGTTCGTCGGAAACTCGACAACGGCGTCCGGCTCGGGCGGCGGCGCCGTCTCAACGCGCGGTACAAACGCTACTTTCGCCAACGTAACCTTTGCCAATAATTCGACCGTCGTCGGAGGCGGCGCCGCGTTATCCGTTGAAACGTCGACGCTTACGTTCTATAACTCAATTTTCGCGTTGAATACGGCGAGCGCCAACGCCGACGTCTACAACTACCAGAACCAATCGACGATAAACTGCTATAACACGATCGCGTCGACCGCATTCTGGACGAACGGCGCCAATAACCTCACAACGGCGTCGAGCGCGCTATTTACCAACGCGGCGGAAGGCGACTATTCGCTCGCTCCTAATTCCGACGCCGTCGACTTCGGCGACAATGAATACGCGGTCGACGCCGACGGGAACGCGCTACTATTCGATCTCGTCGGCGCCGCGCGAATCTCGAGCCAGAATAGCGTTAACGCCAAGGTCGACGCGGGCGCTTACGAATACCAGTTCGCGTCGAAACTTACGACGCCGACGATTAGAACGAGTTCGACCGCGAGCACGATAACCGTCGAATGGAACGCCGTCGTAGGCGCGCTCGGGTACGAAGTCGCGTGCGGTGAGACGATCATTTCGTTAGGCGCAGAGCAGACGAGTTACGTCTTCGCAAACCTTGACGCGTCGACGACTTACGGCGTTCGCGCGCGCGCGCTCGTTCGCGACGCCGCGCTCCATTCGGACTACGCGCTTGCCAACGTGTCGACGACCGCGCGCAGAACGCTCGACGCGCCAACGATTACGCAAGGCGCAACCTCGACCGACTCGATAACGGTTTCCTGGAACGCCGTCGTCGGCGCCGCAAGCTATACCGTTGCATACGCTACGAGCGGTTCGGAGCAATATCAGACCGCGCTTGTCGCTACGGGAACACAATTCACTATTGCAAATCTCTCGCCGGCGACAACGTACGACGTGCGAGTACAGGCAAATGGCGACGATAAGGAAACGAGCTCCTCGGAGTATGGCGATATTAGGACGTTTACTACGGACGCGGTGATTTTAGAAACAGAAACGCCGTCCGTCGTCGTTACCACGCTCGCCGACGTCGTGGATCCCTACGACGGACTGATTTCGTTGCGCGAAGCGATCGAGGTTTACTCGGTAGAGGACGATACAATCACGTTCGACGCATCCCTCGCGGGCGGGACGATTGCGCTCAATAGAACAGTATTTTTCTACAAAAACCTAACAATTGACGCGAGCGCGCTCTGGAACACAGAAACGGCGTCGCCCGGTATAACGATAGACTGCGCGGGAAGCTATATGTTCGATTCTTTTTCTAATGAGACTGGCGACTACGGGGGTAGCGGGTCTTTTATCGGACTGAGTTTAGTCAACTCATATTTAGTGGCGCGTGCGTATTCCCTTTTCTTCACGAACTGCAATATATCGAATATAACGCCTGGTGAGGGTTCAGCATTCATGGCTCGTGAGGACGGCGCTTACTTCACTAACTGTACGATCGCCAACGTCACGTCAGGGGATTTTCTCATAGAAGCCGGTCAAGCGATTCTTACCAACTGCACAATCGCCAACAACGATTTGTTTGACAATATGATGAACGTGGATCAAGCGAGCTTTAACAACTGTACAATCGCCGACAATGCAGGTTATATGGCAAGTGGCGACGTCATTTTCAACAATTGTATCGTTGTCAACAATGGCGCTACGATCATTAGGTCGTATGGGTCTCATTGGTCTCCGACCGTAATAGCCAATAATACGCTCTCAGACTTTACCAACTGGACGAGCGGCTCAAACAACTACGTTTACAATCCTTCCGAACCGCTCTTTGAAGAAGGCGGATACCGACTCGCGGAAAATTCGCAAGCGATCGACAGGGGCGATAACGCCTACGTTACGACTCAGACCGATCTCGCCGGAGCCACGCGTATTCAAGGGAACGCCGTCGATCTCGGAGCCTATGAAAGCGTCTATGAAATATCGTACGATGTAGAAGAACCGTCAGTAACGGTAACAACGCTCGACGACATCGTCAATCCCTACGACGAGCTGATCTCGTTGCGCGAAGTGATCGAATACGCAGGAGCCGATGTTACGATCACGTTCGACGACTCCCTTGCCGGTGGAACGATTACGCTCAACGGCGCGCCGTTAGTAATCGCTAATCAGACGATTACGATAGACGCCGGAGAGCTCGGAATCAGGGTAGACGCCGCCAATGCGTCGAGCGTATTCGTTATTAACAATGGGTCGGCGAACATTACTGGACTTACAATCTCGGGCGGTGGAATCGAGGGTGATTTCGCACATGAGCCGGAATGGTTCGTCTCAGAACAGGGAAATTACCCGTTAGGATACGGCGTCTATATCCAAAATGGTTCTGCTATTTTTGTCGATTGCGTTATTGCCGACAACTTTGATTCCGGCGTCTATGCTAAGAATTCCGACGTGTCCATTGTCGATTGCACGGTCGCGAATAATAGTAGCGGAATCGATGGTATTAACAGCGTGTTGTCAGTCAGCGATTCCGAATTGCTTAACAATTCCAATTTTGGCGTCATCGATCAATTTGGTGGAGGCGTCGATATAACCGACTCGCTGTTCTCGGGTAACGCGTGTGCAATACATGTTCAGCAAGCTTCTCTTTCTGTAAGTAATTCCACAATGGACTCTAACAACCTCGGCGTCAATGTTAGAGAAGCAGATTACTCAGTTAATGAGGATTCGCCAATCAATATTATCGGATGCACAATCTCGCATTCGAGCGGTTACGGAATTTGGGTGGAACACGCCACGCTTAATATCGTCGATACGTTCATCGTCGACAATAGCTCGGAGGCTTGGGGCGGCGGCGTCTATCTAAGCGGCTCGAGCGCGACCATCGAACGTAGCGTCATAACAGGCAACACGACGCAATTGGACGGAGGCGGAATCTACGCTGTTCGGCAAAACGTCGATACGAGTATTCGTATCGTCGACAGTGTGATCGCGAATAACACGGCGGTCGGCAAGGGCGGCGGCGTATACGTTGACAGCCATTGGTACGACGGCACGTATGATCGTTGGGACGGCGCTTCCGTCGATTCGATTTCCTTCGTCAACACCACGATAGCGGACAACGTAGCGGCGCAAGGCGGCGGAGTCTATGGAAAAGATCGCGAGCTCGTCTTCAACAACTCGATTATTGTCAAT
>ONJR01000118.1 GCA_900318195.1 uncultured Planctomycetota bacterium | reverse complement strand
GGAATATCGGATGGCAACACATTTTGTTTACCGAAGCGATCGGTTCAAGGGTGTTGGCAAGGTTGGAGAAGTAATTTGCGCCGTTAGAGTCTATTCTCAGACCCATTCTTTGCGTCATTGTTTTTCGCGGATCGCTTCTAATCGGTCCGGCAATAGTTCTCGGGTCGAGCGCAACGCTATAATAGGCGACGAATAGCTTCGCGTCGACGCTTGCTCCTTGTGCGTCTTTTGGCGCCTTAACGCGCGCCGTTAGCTTGCCGCCGGGTTGAAGTTGCGCGCGGTCGTAATCTAAGTCTAGCGCGAGCAGTTGCGCGCTAGGGGGTACGAGGACGCGTTTAGAGGCGCAAATGAGTTTGCCGTCTTCGATCGAAAAGAAGTCGATCTTAAACTCGGGGGTCATACTGTCATTGACGTCGATCTTCATTTCAGCGACGCCATTTTGGAATCGAATCGTTTCCGGTTCGCGCAGTTCGAGCCCGTTCCGGTCAGTAACGCGCGCGAGCGCATTCTTCGACTCATGCCGCTCAATACGAATCGTCGCCGTCTGACCCGGCGTAACAACGTTCGGCTCAACTTGTATTCTAAACGGAACGTATACTGCGTACGGCACGACGTCGATCGAGTTTTCAACTGGGACGTTACGCACGCGTCTTCCTAGTTTTCCGTCGGGCGTTCGCGCCGTAACGTTGATCGCGTACGCCGTCGTACTATTCGGATAGAGCGCCGCGTCGAGCGCGGTTGCAAACTCATATTCCGCTTCGCCTTGTTCATTGAGCTTGAGTTCGACCCTGGACGCTCTGCGCTTAATGTGCGCGAAGTACGAATCATAAAGAGTCGAACCGTACCGATCGTCTCCGTAATACCAAGCCCATTGAGCGGTTTCCGCGCTCGGCGAATATCTCGGGAGTTGCGTCGCTTCTAACGAACAGACTGCCGTACAGGACTTGACGGGTTCGCCGTTATTATCCCGCGCGCGTATCTTAACGCGTAGCGGTTCGCCTTCCTTAATCGTATCGGTCGGGATCGCAAGTTCCAGTTTAATAATCTGTTGCGGCTCTTTAACAACCTGAACGCATATTGTCCCGTAAGCGAGGAAGCGATTGAAGCGTCGCGGATTGACTGGCGCCGATTGTGTTCGCGTGCTCGAGATCATCGAATCGCCGAACGTTCTGGTCCTGCTGTTGCGAGAATTGTCGGATTCTTCGATAGCGCTGAAACTATCCCCAATATCGATCGCAAAATTAGTAAAGAATGGAGGTGGTAAGGATTGCGAAAATTCAATTTGGGGAATCTCAAAGACGTCGGTAAAGGAACCGAATCGATCAAGCGGAACGTTGGACTTTTGGACGACGATCTTACCGTTATTATCATAAATGCAATATGAAATTTCTCTGGCGCTTAGCTCCTTCAATCGATCAGGATGAACGCAACATTGAAAGGTAACTTTCTCGCCCGACTGATAGAGCGGACGATCCGTGGTAAAATAAAACGCTAGTTGATTATTTTGACTCTGCGCGCGCGGAAGGTTCGAGCTTGGCGTCATATCGAGAAAAGCGCCGAGGTTGAACGCCTCGTCTTTAGAGCGGCGCGCGGCGACGAGTAGACTAACGCCCTTGCTCGAATCCATCGTCAGGTCGATGAACGCCTTGCCAGACGGATCGGTCGTAGCGGTTCGTTTGGTGATTATCTCCTCGTTCGCGTTCGCGCGTTCGCCGTTCTTGTCCCGTGATTGACGCGTACTCCCGGCGCTTGTTATGGGCGCAGTGGGACGAGTAAATAGATAGACGTCAAGTTCGATATTCGGCTTCGGTTCGCCGGAGAGCGCGTCGTAAACGCGCAACTCAGTTCCTTCCAATTTGTCAATTCTCAGGATACCGAGATCGTGCGTCCATAAAATCGCGCGATCTGTATCGCCGCGTTCGTCGCCTCTCGTCGCCGTCGCTTCCAGCAAGTAGGCGCCAGGGGGAAGATTGTCGAGTTTGAAGGTAGCGACGTTGTCCGTTCGACTTTTCGGGCTGTCGAATTGAAGAGTCTCTTCACGCACTTTTTGAAATTGAAAATATTCGACCCCTTGATCTTGCGGATCGATCATATTATTGTTCAGTTGTCGCACTAGTAATTGCGAAATCGCCGTTATACCGGTAGCGGGATTGTTACGCATTCTGTCAAGAAAGGTCTCGATCGACACTCCTGGCGCGAATTCCACGCGTTTGACAACGACGTCGGCGGCGTCGGCGTTCCGATAGAGAATTTCAAGATTGGCAGGGGCGACGACGTCGTAATACGATTTCTTATAGAACGCGGCGCAAGGCGCTTGGAGCTGCTTAAGAGAGAGTTCGGAGATAGCGAAAGGGTAAGGTAATTGCGCGTCGAAGCTTTCCCTATTCATATGGAGTTTCGCGCTGAGATCCGAGTAGACGGCGTCGACTTCTAGAATGAGATCGGGGTTCCTTCGTAACAGGGCTTCCTTAACGATCGCGCTTCGGGTTAATGAGAATAGCAATTTGTATTCGTCGCTCATAACGACGACGGGGTTAGCCTCCGTTTCCTTGTCCTCGTTGTGATTGACGACGCTTTGACACACTTTGGTCGCATAGTCGAACGCCTTTCGCCACAATTCGAGGTACGCGTAATCTTCCGGTAGTACAATTCGTTTGGGCTCGGAACCGATCAGGACAAACGTTTCGTTATTTTTGAGCGAACGTAGTTGTTCGTCGGTAATAATCTTCGATAACGGGGAAGGAACGGTCGTAGCAAAGGCGTCGTCGACGATATTAAACGCGACGTTAATTCCAAAGAGTTGCGTCGCTTCAAAAGCTTTTTCCGCGAGCACGTCGGCTTTTACAAGGGCGTCGCCGAACTCAAACAATTCATTTCGTAGCGCGACGACGCGTTCCCCGTCGTTCTTTGCCGCTTCAAAGGAGTCAGGCGTCTCATAGAAAATGATTTCGCCATGTTCGTCGAGCAGAGCGTTTTGGAGCGTTAGCGAGTTAAGCGTGTCGCTTGCAGCTTGTTCGTCGACGTCGCCGTCAATCGGGGTTAGGCTCGTTCGGCGTCGGTAATTATTGACGGTTTGCCAGTAATCTGGATAACTTAGGGACAGCGGTCGATAGCGTTCGCCAGCTTGTGGGACGCGCGGTCCCCAGGTCGAGGAGGCGTCGCGCGCTAAGGTCGAGACGAGATCGCGATAGTACTGGAATCCGAACGAGTTGAGCGCGAGATCGTACCTTGCGTTCCAGCGCTTGGCGTCGTTAAGGCTTTTTCTGAGCGCCGGCAGCGCGCGCACGAGCGTTTGTATCTTTTTGGCGCGCACGACTTCGTAGCGTTCGCGCTGGCTCAGCGCGGGCGTTCCGAACGGTTGGGTTGATCGTAAGTAGAGCGAATAAGCGAGTGATACGTTGAACGCAATTTCCGGTGAATTGGGGAACGCTTCCGCCGCCTTGTCGAGCGCGGTTGACAGCTCCTCAAATTCTATTACGTCCGGGTTGCGCGTACCGGAGCGCATTGTTTGTTCGCGCACGCCGAGGAGGCGATTCTGCGCCGCTTTGATAGCGGCTAGGCGCTGGCTTTCGGAGAAGCGCGCGTTTTGAGCTACGTAATAAGCTACTTTTAACGCGTTCTCGCTTACGCCGAACTTGGCGAAATAACTCGAAAATTCTTCGGCTGGAATGGCGTCGAGCGCCTTTTCGACGTCCTCTTCGGTGAAGGCGTCGTTAATCGTTCCGACGTGCGACTGGTTCGCGGCGTCGCGCGCGCGGACGTCAACCGTCTCTTGTCCGCATAAGGATTCAGAGCCGGCTATCGAGAAACAGAGAAGCGCTAACATTGGAAATAGCGCCCGACGTGCAATTGATCTTAGCATAATGAGAACCTATATCCTTGTCCTAACTTGCGGTTGAATTCATAGACGTACGGAAGAAACAAGAAGAAACTGCCGCCGGCGCAATCGCGCTAAACGCCGACGGCAGTCTTACGTCGCGAGCGAGCGCTACGCGACGGAATTCACAGGAAGGTTAGTTCGATTTATCAGAGATTTGCGTCTTGAATTCGTCGGAATTACCCTTAAGTTCGGGCGCGTACATTCCGTAGATCGTCGCCGGCAGCGCGGCGAACTTTCCGGGCGTTTCCGCGCGCAGTCGGTACTTTGTGATCGAACGCCCTTGCGGCAGGTTCTCGACAAAGAAGCAGACGCGATCGTCGCGATACTCTACGTAGGCGGGTAGTCCGTCCCACTTATACCCGCTCTGCTGATCGACGGTCTCCATACCCGCCGCCTTTGGCTCTTCGAGTAGAATCGATTCGTAGTCGTTCTTACTATCGACGATTAATTCGACTTCGATTAGCTCGCCGGACGTAACGTCGTCGCCGTTGTTGAGCGGCTTTCGTTCGTACTCGACGACGCGTTGCTCGATCGCTTGTCCGCGTCCGCCCTCGACAATTGCGGTCGCGGCGTCGTTCTTAACCAGCTTGTAGTACTTGCGGTCGACTTTAACTTCGAGACCCGCCTTCGTAATAGGATCTTCAAGCGTAAAGTATTGCAGGTACGCGTTGTAGTAAATCGGGCAGTCGCCGTCGACGCGCACGCTGATCGTATGCTCGCCGGCGTCGAGCGCCTCGGCTGGTATTTCCAGAGTACCGTCGGTTTCGAAGAGGTTCTCGGGCGTATATTCGACCTTCTTTTGCAGTTCTCCGTCGAGTAGGATTTCTACGGTAGCGTTTGGCGCGAGTTCGTTAGCGCCGCGCATATACTCGACGAACGCTTCAACGCAGATTGCCGTGTCGCGCGTGGAGTTCCAGTAGGTCGCGTGCTTGCGATTATTCAGCAGGTACTTCACGAGCATTGGCGCGTCCTTATCGACCCCGACCTTCTTGAGAATCGCAGGATCGACGTTGTTCAGCAGTCGCAAATAATACGCCTGAGTCTCGAATTCCGACCCGAACCAGGACCAGAAATACCATCCGTTGACGCGGTTCAGGTCGAGCCATACCGTTTGATTCTCAGGGTCGACGACGCGATACTGCTCCAGTACGCGCAGAATCATTTCGAGGCGCGCGGGCGTCGACTCGAATTTCTCCGTTTCACGCGCGAGCGTTAGTCCAAAGGTCGCGAGCGGATACAGTTGCAAGTTCGCGCGCGCGTTCCAAATGAATTCCTTCATAACGGCGTGAACCGCTTCCGGAGTCGCCGCGCGCTCGTCCGACAGCTTGGCGTTCGCGACGTCGATCAAACCCTTGTCGTACGCGACAGGTTGCACGCCGAGTTCTGCGAGCGCGAAGTAGACGAAAACGTCTTCGGAAGAAACGCCTTCACGGTAGAGGCGGTACGCGCCTTCTTCGCGCTTCTTCTCGTCGCTCCAATATTTTCCGCGTATCAGCTTGATCGCCTGCTCGCGTTCATACTGGATGAGGAAATCGCGTCCTCGATCGATTACGTACGGCTCGACTGCGAAGTCGCAATCTTGCGCAAGTTGCAGACCGCGCGCGATTAACGCCGTCTGACGCGCTGACGACGTGCAACCGGCGCCGTAGAACCAGCCCCAGCCGCCGTCCGGATTCTGCATCGACGTCAGACGTTCGACTCCGACCGCAACCCGTTGGCGCGCCTCGCCCGGATCGAAGACCGGATTCGCGAGAGGATGGCGTTTACTTCCCCAACGTTGCGCGCGCTCTTGGGCGTCCCCGAGTTCCTGAGCGTTCAGGTTCGCCTTCTTATTCTGCAACGCTTCCAAGTCGACCCCGGAATCGAGCAGCGCCTTCTGCGCTATCACAAGGGGCAGGAATTTATTGAGCGTCTGCTCCGTACAGCCGTACGGATATTCCATCATGTACGGCAACGCGTCGAAGATCGCGCCCGCGAGGGTCGGCGAGAAGCGAACGGTAAGTTTCGTCGTTTCGGGTCGTCGCTCCTCGGGCACGATCATTTTAAAGCTCGCCTCTCGCGCTTTCTCGTCTTGCGATTCCGGTTGCGGAATGACGCCGGAGACGGCGACCTGTTTGTCGATTCCATGCTCTTTGATTTTAATCACGTCCTGAATGGCGTCGGACTCTTCGTTTGTGAGCGCCTTCATGAGCAGCGTAACGACGCCGTGCTTTTCGGCTCTAACGCGCCAATCGACGCGCGCTTCGCCGTTAGCGGGCACGTTGACGTCGACTTGCGCGTCGTTATTGAGGAAGGCGATCGCGCCGGTCGAATTTTCGGGATCGTCTTGCGGCGTTTCAAGCGAGACGCGCACTTGCTTCTCGGAATCGAGATAGTTGTGAACGTTCGCGGAGAGCGTAACCTCGTCCTTCTGCGTTAGGAAGCGCGGCTTCTGCATCCGGATAATGAGATCTTTCGTCGTAATAATTTCCGACTCGCCGGAGCCGACCCTGAGTCCGGCGCCGACGCTCCACGCGGCTATCTTCCAAGTCGTGAGGTTTTCCGGCATATCGACTTCGATTTCTATGACGCCGTCGTCGTCCGGCTTGAGATCGACCGCCCAGTATGCGAGATCGGCGAGATTCTTACGAACCGTCGCTTCCACGAAGTTGACAGACTCCGCTTCCATCGGCGCCGGTAGTTCGCCGGCGGCTGGCGCCATAGCGGGCGCGGCGGCGACCGCTTTCGCTTCCATCTTCATGCCGCCGCCCATGTCCATATCCGCAGCGGACTCCTCCGCTACCGCCATCTCCATATCGGCGTCGTCCGCGAGCGCCATCGCTCTGTTCAGACCGCTCACTGGTATGCTCGCGCGCGAGAGAACTGTACCCTTACCGCCCATACCTCCGACTGCGTCTAACGTTCTGGCTTTGCTGAAAACGACGTTGTTCATCGACTCGTTAAAGAGTCCTATCGTCGCGAGACGTTGCATACCGCGCTCGAGAGGCGTCCATTTTTTACCTATCGTTACGTAGCCCCATGCGTCGAATAAGGTTCCGGCGGACGCGTTCGACGAGAAGGTCGAACCGTTGCAGTATCGTCGCCATTTCCAGAAGAATTCGCGAATATCCTGGTTCGCAACGCCGCCGACGAGATCGTCGAGCGATTTATCGTAAATCGTCGCGACCGTCTGCCCGACGACAGGTTCGCCGTTGGGATCCGTTAGGCGTAGTTTAATCTTGGCTTTTTCTCCCGGCTTAACGCGTTCTTTACTCGGCTCGACGGCGATATCGAGTGTTCTTTCAGCGGGCGGCACGGCGATTTCTTTCGTTTCGTCGTAGAATCGACCTTCGAATACGGTCGACGCTTCCACAAAGAAATTCGGCTGATCGCGATTGAGTATCTTAACGGGCAGTTCGGCGACGCCGTTTTTCAGCTGCAGCATGATTGGTTTGCCTTCGCCTAGTCCGTCGTTTTCTGTGCGAATCTTAACGAAAACAACGGCGTCGGCGCGATTTGAGGCGATTTGAATCTTGGCGAGGTCGCCGACGGCGTATTCGGGTTTTTCCGGTATGATCTCGAGCGCGCTAAATCGATAGTCGCCGCGCGGCTGGCTTCTTCGCGCGACGGCGGCTTCGGTTCCGCGCACCATAATGAGCTGACCGCCTTCCTCCTCGATACCCGATTCCGTCCTCAGACGGCACGAGAGACGATACTGTCCCGGTTCGCTCGCGGTCATATCGACCGATCCGCAACCGCGTTCGTCGGTCGCGAGCGTTGTCGAGAAGACTTCGGTTTCCGTCGGTTTAATCGCGTCGTCGTTCGTTTTCGCGTACGTTATTTTGTAGAGCGTAACGGTCGCTTCGCCTAAGACCGGCTTACCGTCGAGCCGACGCCCTTGGAACGACGCTGACATTGTATCGCCGACTTTATAGAATCCGCGATCAAACCACGCGTAGGTCTGGAATGGTTCCCGGGTAGCGTAAACCTTGCCGCTACCGAAGATCGAGCGTCGCGATTCGTCGACTACGGTCGCGGTGATTTCATAGCAGTGGTCGTCGTTCGGGTAGATCTCTTTGGCGAGCGAGGAGTCGATTTCGATTTCAAAGGTACCGTCCTCCTTGATGGGCGCTTCGCCGGACGCTATTTCTTCCGGCGGCATGAAGGAGAAGCCGACGTAGAACGGCGGCAACCGTCGACAACACCATTTATAGGCGCCGGGATACCAGAAGCAATCGTAAGTGAACTGCCAGTATCCTGATCCGTAGAACCAATCCCAATATCTTGCCGGGTAGTAGCTTGATCGGTGCGTCGTCCGCGTAACGGTGTAGGATACGGTTCCCTTAGCGACGGGCGCGCCGAAGTAGTAGTTAGCGCGCACGGTCGCTTTGAACTTTTCGCCGAGCTTAACGGGATCTTTGGGCGCGTCGACGACGACTTTAAATTCCGGCTTGCGATATTCTTCGAGTCTAAAATTTCCGCCGCCAAGGTGATCGACTGGGTTTCCGTCGTTGTTAAACCGACTGCATAGCGTAATGGAATACACACCCAGTTGCGCGTCCGCCGGAATATCGAACGAGTCGCTGAAGGCGCCGTATTCGTCGAGCGTGATCTCGTTTTTACGCGCGACAATTTCGCCGTTGGGCGAGTAAATAAGATACGCGACTTTTTGACCTGCCCAAGCGCTTTGCTCGTTCATCCCGTCGTAGCTCGCCGTACCGACCCAGAATTTAAATTCCGCGCGCTGGTTAGGACGGTAGATCGGACGATCGGAGACGAAATAGCCCGACCGGCGGAAATAGCGGTCATCGTTTCGTGAAACGCGATAGATCGTTCCCGAATTGAGGAACGTATACTGTTGCGGTCGTTGCGGATTCGCGCTGGGCGCAATCGCGACGACTTCGGTACTGGACGAGCCATCTTTTGGGATTTCACTATTGGCAACGAGAACGGCGCCTTGACTGTCGGTTCGCGCCATTTTCTTATTGACTTCGATCGCGTTCTTTGCGTTCCTGTCCCAGTATCGCGTAACGAAAATGAGTTCCATCAACGCGTTGGCAACGGGCGCGCCCGTCTCGGAGTCGACGAGCAGGAAGCAATGTCCGTCGTCGTAGGTCGTCTTCATAACGATTCGATCGCGCAGCCATATAACGGCGTAATCGATATTGCCGTCCTGCGCGCGCGCTTCGACGAGATACGCGCCCGGCGGCAGTTCCGGCAGTTCTAGCTCCGCTTGGCGATCATAGTGATTCGGATCCGGCTCGAGGGACTGCGCCGTTCGCGCGACCTCTTCGCCGACGAATTTACTCTTGAGCGGACTCAAACGTTGTAATAGAGTCGCGTTTACTTCATTTGGCTCGATATAGTCGGCTTGCAGTAGGTCGGCAACGCGGCGCGAAACGTCTGTATTGCGGTTCTCTTTAATGAATTCCGGCTGCGTTAATTGCTTGACGAGTTCGTCGACTTTCAATTCCTTAACGACGAGTTCGACTCTCTTGGCGTTGCGAAACTTTATCGCGAGTTGCGCTTTAACGCCGTTGACCTGAGACGCGCTCTGGTCGATTTGCAGTTTCGGGTCGACGATCTGGGACAACGCGCCCTTCGCTGATTCCAAGAGATTAGGATTCGGGTTCGAGAAGGTTTCCAATTTCGCGATTAATTGCGACCAGCATTCCGCAGCGCGATCAAGTTGGCGACGATTCTGCAATTCCGTCGCGAGCGCGCGCAGGGGCTCGTAGTATTCGTTTTCGGTCTCGGCGTATTCGAGCGCCTCGCGCCATGCGGCGATATAGTCGTACTCGGGAGGCAGCGTAAAGCGCTTGACTCCGGTCGCGAGCTTGGCGATCGTCTCGGCGTCCTTCAGCGTATGCAACGACCAGACCCCGGCGGTCGTATCGCTATTATTATAGAGAAAATCCTGAAACGCCTGATAGCGCGCGAGCGTTTCGACCCCGAAGTTCGCGCGCGCTTCGTTCGCTCGACTCATGAGCGCGTTATACCGTCCGCGCTTATCAGACTTTTCAAACGCTTCCGCGCGCAACGCTTGCACGCGTTCGCCGTCGTTTTGCGCGCTCTCGAAGGAGTCGGGCGTCATGAAGAAGACCGGATTGCCGTTCTCGTCGACGGGCGCTCCTTCGTGGCGCGAGCCGTCGTACAGGTAATCGTCGTTGTCCGCGACGTCTTTGATTTCGGGCAGTTCGTCGAGGTTAGTAAGCGTCTGGAGTTTCCAGTATCCCCCGTCGTTGTTTTGTAACGTTTGAATGAACGTCTGATAGAATTGAGCGACGATTCCGCTCGCGGTAGCTTGTCGCGCGAGCGGCAGCGCGTCGCGTAAAATTTGCAGAGTTCGCACGCGACGTCTCTCATGGAGCGAAACGTACTCCGCGCCCGGCGTGCGTTGGAAAACGAGTTCTCCGTCGACGAGAAACGCGTCTTGCGGCGCGCTCTGTAGACCGCGTACCGCCGCTAAGACGACGGCGAGCGAATCGGACCACAGCTCGACGATCTCTTCCATTTCCGGTTCGATTTTCGCGTGCTGATTGGAGTTGCGCAACGCGTTGACGTAGTATCCAACCGCGAGCGCGCATAGCGCCTCGTCGGTATCCGTATCGGTAACAACCTCCTCGTAGAGAACGCACGCGTCTTTTGACAGTCGTTCTCCATCGAGTCTGCGCGCGGCGGCGACGAGTTCTTCGCGCGATTTGCCGGCGAGTAACTCGTCAATTTCCGCTGGCGACATATTGGCGATTCCAGCAAAGAGCGGAACCGTGTTGGCGCCCTCGGCGCCCGACGTATTGTCGTCGAATTCGATGATTTCAACCTCCTGCTCGCCTACGTCAGGCGAAACAACTCTTGTAACTATTTGCGCGTCGACCTGCGCGCACCATAGCGCGACCGCGACCGCGATCATACCGGCGAGGGTGTGGAAATGCTGTTTCATAATAAGCGCCTCGTTTTCAAGGAGTGGATGACCGACGCAACGGATTGCTATGACGTGGGGTGCGCGTTCGTGCGGTAAACGACGTGGGGTAAATTGCGCGCGAGTCGAAACGCCTAGACTCGCGCCGATGGAGAGTTGCCGTCCGAAAAATTGCGTTGCGCGGTTTTTAGTAAAAAAGCAGATAGCGTAAAAAAGGACGAACCGTGATAGCCGATTCGTCCCCTGGCGTGCCAGTTGCGTTGAGAAGGCGACTAGATCGACATGAGGTATTCGACGAGATCGTCGATCTCTTCGTCGGTCATTTCGTCGACGTCGCCGAGCACGTCGCCGTGGCGACCGTCTTTGAAGACTTCATGCAGATCGACGTATCGTCCGTCGTGCATATATGGCGGCGTGCGCCATAGTTCGCGCAAAGTCGGCGTGTCGAAATCGTCGCGATGGTCGAAATCGGCGCGCGTGCCGACGTCGTGCATCTTCTGATCCGTGAAATACTCGCCGGTGTGGCATTCCGCGCACGCGTATTTCTCATTTTCGAAGACCGCTTTGCCGCGCAACGCTTTTTCGCTGAGCTGACCGTCGACCAGACGCGGACTAGGCAACGGTTGCAGCGATTTGAGGTACTCCTCAACGTCGACGCAGGTCGGTTCCGGAACGTTCGAGAACATAATGAATTGGAAGCCTGTGCGAATCGCCTTTTCCGCATTGACGCGGACGCCGTGCCACATTGCCGGCGGAACCTCAATGGAGAACAGCATTGCCTTCGCGTTCTTCGGATTGCCCATACCGTCGTTCAGCAGGTCCCAGTTGAGCGCGTCTGATCGCGCGTCCGGGTGGCATGAGGCGCAGCTTTGCCAGTTCTGGAAGCATAGCGTTCCGTCGTGCCACGCGAGTTCGCCGCGACGGGCTGGGTCTAGTTCCGGCTCGGGTCCCAGTTTAACGAATTCCGACGGTTTGGGGCGTCGCGCCTTGAGATCGACGACGACGATATTGTCGGTGAAGTACATTCCGACGTAGACCTTTGTTCCGACGATCACGAGCGAGCGCGGCGCTTTCGCTTTAATTTTCGCGCTGTAGAGTTTAACGCGCTGCTTGAGACCGACGAGGAACGCGAGGAGCTGCGGCACCTGGTCGGCGGTCGTTACGTTGGAGAGTCCTTTTTCCTTGGCGTCTTCGGCGTCTTTCGGCAGCGATTGCAGTTTCTCGTGCGTCTTATTGACGTCGACGACGCACAGTTCGTGCGTGCCGGCTAGCCCGACGCAGATCTTCGCGTTGTCGTCGGAAACGGCGATCGGCCACGGGTTCGCGGCGCCGAGATCGACGTCGTCGAGCAGCACGGTATTGACGAATTCGCGCTTTTCAGCGTCGATGATACTGAACCCGTTCGTATTCATCCAGCCGCGTTCGACCTGGGTCGTTGGCAACTGATAGCGCGCGAGGATCGCCGTCGTATAGACGTATTTGCCGTCCGGCGAGAGCGCTATATTGTGCATACTGGAGCTGCCGTTGGGCAGCCGGATATTTTTCGTTTCGCCCGTTTCCGTGTCGAGGCACGTTATTTCGGCGGCGACGTTCGCGCCGTCGGAAGGGTCGAGGGGCAGGAAGTTGGCGACGAAATAGGATTTATCGTCGGGGGTTAGCACGGCGTCGCACGGCTCGTGCAGCGCGGGGTAGGTCGCTTCGACTTTGAATTCCGGCAGCGCGACCTTGGCGATCGTACCGTCGAATCGCAGGCACGCGTAGATCGTTTTTTCGTCGGAGGTCAGGCACAGCCCGCAGGGCGTGTGTCCGACGACGCCTT
The DNA here is from genome assembly GCA_900318195.1 of uncultured Planctomycetota bacterium. Classification (GTDB taxonomy): domain Bacteria; phylum Planctomycetota; class Planctomycetia; order Pirellulales; family Thermoguttaceae; genus RUG369. Next base: position 641 of record ONJR01000118.1, on the reverse strand, counting down.
CGGCGGTTACGGCGCCGGTCGCGAGATCGATCGCGGCTATTTTACCTTGATAATCGCCGTACCCGACGTACATTGTCTTTTCGTCGCGCGTCATGCACATATCGTTCGGAACGCCGGGAAGCGGAATGGTTCTCTCGACCGACGCGTTGGGAATCGAGACGACCGCGATTTCCTTCGCGTCCATATTGAGAGAATAAATTGTTCCCCCGTCCTTCGTGGCGAGCAACTTAATCGGACCTTTGTAATCACCCGCGCGCGCGAACGCGCCGGAGAGCGCAATGAGAACGGCGGCGACCACCGCTGAAAAGGTAAAAGAACGACTCGGCATAGCGTTTAAACTTTCTGTGCGTTTGCGTCCGAATTGCGTCGGACTGGTTTCAACGAATCTCGGCGCGCGTATCGAACGCGCGACCGAAGCGTCGCTTTTAATTATGCGGCGCCGACTACGCCATTGCAAGACGTTTAAAAAATTTTTTTTCGAGAGAGAGCGACAAGCGCGCCGCGAGTAGAGCGCGGCGAATAAAAAAAGAGCGGCGAACGAAAATCCACCGCTCTATGCCGAAGAAAGGACTCGAACCTTCACCCTCTGTTACAAGGACTAGGACCTGAACCTAGCGCGTCTGCCAATTCCGCCACTTCGG
>ONJR01000006.1 GCA_900318195.1 uncultured Planctomycetota bacterium | reverse complement strand
GTAATCGCGGCACAGTGCGCAACGTTTCTTGCGCTATTCGAGATCAATGAAATCATGTTGGCGTAATAAGGGGAATCAACGACTTCTGTAGAAAAGCGAGGTCATTCTGGCGGGGCTCCTATGGAGGTAACCCCGAACTGAACCGGGCTGCGGCGCGGAAGGAGAAAGCGGTTATTAACCCAACGCTGATTGGTTGGGGGAACGGCGGTGATTACAATTAACGCGCCCCGCGCTATTCCCACTCGATCGTTGCCGGAGGTTTCGAGCTAATATCGTAAACGACGCGATTCACGCCCTTGACCTCGTTGATTATCCGCGACGAAATCTTCGCTAACACGTCGTACGGCAGTCGGGACCAGTCCGCCGTCATGAAGTCGACCGTCGAGACGCAACGCACCGCGACGACGTTGTCGTACGTCCGACCGTCCCCCATGACCCCCACGCTCTTGACCGGCAGTAAGACCGCAAAGACCTGCGACGTCTCACGGTAAAGACCAGCCGATACGATTTCGTCAACGACGATCGCGTCCGCCTCGCGAAGGCAGTCGAGCGAATCCTTGTCAACCGGTCCAAGACAACGCACCGCAAGACCAGGACCCGGGAAAGGATGACGCCAGACCAATTCCTCAGGAAGACCCAATTCAAGACCAACCCGACGCACGTCCCCCTTAAACAAGTCGCGCAAAGGCTCCACCAGCTTGAACTCCAAGTCCGAAGGCAGACCGCCGACGTTGTGATGGAACTTAATCGTCGCCGCGTGCCCGCCGACGCTCGAGCCGCTCTCGATCACGTCCGGATAGATCGTACCCTGCGCTAAAAACGTCGCGCCCTCGATTCGTTTCGCCTCCGTCGCAAAGACGTCGATGAACGTCTTGCCAATAATCTTGCGCTTCTCCTGAGGATCGCCGACCCCGCGCAACGCCGTAAGAAATCGCTCCTCCGCGTCCGAGACGATCAGATTAACGTCGAAATTCTCACTAAAGATCTTCGCGATATTCGCAATCTCATTCTTGCGCATCATGCCGTTGTCGACGCAGATGCACGTTAGACGATCGCCGATCGCGCGCGAAATCAACGCCGCGACGACCGCTGAATCGACCCCGCCTGAAAGTCCGCAGATCACGCGCGCGTCCCCGACCTGCTCTCTAATACGCTCAATTGAACTCGAGACGAAATTCTTCGCCGTCCAGCTCTGACTCGAACCGCAGATTCCGACCACGAAATTGCGGATTAACGTACCGCCCTCGCTCGTGTGCGTTACCTCCGGATGAAATTGCACGCCGTAGAACGCGCGACTCTTCATGCGCACCGCTGCGTTAGGACACGTCGGAGTCGACGCTAACGTCTCAAATTCCGCGCCAAGCGACGTTACCTGATCGCCATGACTCATCCACGCTTGAGATCGGGGAGACATGCCCGAAAATAACGGCGTCGACAAGCCCTGCGCGTTCACCGTAAGCTCCGCGAACCCGTACTCGCGACGAGAAGCAGGCTCCACCGTCGCGCCAAATCGCTTGCACGTCAGCTGCTGACCGTAACATACCCCGAGAATAGGTATGCCAAGCTCGTATATTCCAGAATCGATCGTCGGCGCGCTCGCGTCGTACACGCTCGAAGGTCCGCCGGAAAGAATGACCCCGATCGGCGAACGCGCGGCAAGCTCCGACGCCGTGATCGTGGAAGGAACTATCTCGCAATACGTCTGAGTCTCGCGCACGCGCTGCGCGAGGAGTTGCGTGTACTGCGAACCGAAATCGAGGATGAGGACGAGTTCCTCGCCGCTAGGTCGAGAAGCTGACGACATAATAAACCTTTCTATGCGAATAGATGAACGGACTGCGCGCGATCAAAGCGCGCTCGCTTAAATTATATATCGACCAAGTTTTTGGAAAGCGCCCCGAGAGATTACGGCAAAAAAAAAGATCGAGCCCCTTTCGGAGCCCGACCCCTTTCGAATCGTTTGCACGCGTCACACGACGCGCGCTCGCACTGTTAGTAGACAACCGTGTGAACGACGCTACCGGCGGTAACCGCGTTCGGCGTCCACGCCGTCGCGCTCGGCGCGAAGTAACTCGCGGAACGAACGACCGGAGGCTGAACGACCTGAGGTTGAACGACCGGCGCCTGCGCTTCCGTTGTGGTTACGCCGCGCTCACGGTCGACCTGGGGCGAATCGCCGCCGCTAGCCGTGTTCATAAATTTCATTCCGGACTCAGCGCCAAGCTCCGCCGACAAGTACACGGGCGTTCCGTCGTCGTTGACCAACGTTCTGCAATTCAGACTCGTTAAGACGTCGGACGATAACGCGAGATCGCGTTCCGCCTCGAGCGCGGCTGCGCTCCAGAGCGGCACGTGCGCGTCCTGGAAAGAAGCGGTCTCGTTCTCGAAGAGCGCGACCTCCGCTCGCCAACTCGGATCGCCGCCGACCTCGCCCCAGTCGAGAGGATCGCGCTCTTCGAGCGCGACCGGACGGAAGCTCGCGTACGTATCGTCGGCGAATTCTGCGGAGTTGTAGCCCAACTCCGCCGGGCTCATCGCCATGAGTTCGTCCTGCTCCGGCGCCGCCGGATCAAGACTCTCGCCCATTCCATTTACATAGTTCCCGGCGACCGACGTGCGAGCAATTCGATCGTCTCCGTTAGACAGGAAGAAAGGAGCCGCGTCGCGCTTCTCAACGTTGAGCGCTACGACTTGCGTCGTAGCGTCGACCCCGCCGGTCAGCGCAAATGTCGCCGCCAAGACGAACGGCACAGCTAGGCACACCGCCGCCGCTAGGTAGCGGCCGCGACCGCCGGACTGTACGTCGCGGCGCGCTCGTCTATGCTTTCGTCTTCGTAGTGTCATTTGTGCGTCCTTTGCTCTGTTGTTCAAGGGTATAAAGTCAATATCGGCTTGTTTTGGAAAGCTCTTGGTCAACTCTCGTCCTCGATCTTCAAAAAGTCTATTTAGTAGTCGCTGTCGTTTGTAATATCATTACATCCGATATAGAACGACTACCCGGAACACTGTATGGTATTATATCCCGCACATCAAGGTAAATCCATCTTTTTCAATTGTAAATGAGTAAAAAAGATTTGCCCGTCATAGGATATTCGCTATAATCGTTAAAATTGTATTTTCTTACCTGTTTGCTTTTAGCGCAACCGCCTCGGCGCCGGTCTCCAAACGCTTCAAGCGCTTTTGCCCATATAGAACATATATCCGAATATTTTATCAGTTTTCTTTCGATAGGAATAAGAAAAACAAACGAATAAAGTTACAGATATAACGATTGTATCAGGAATAGGGCGCAGCCTATCTTTGATAACTTTGCGCCCTAGTGAATTTGCGCAGACTCATGCGCGCGTACGCGCTCAGAGAATTACAGAGTTCCCTTCGTGCTAGGAACTCCCTGCTGTCGCGGATCCGGCTCGACTGCGGCTCGAATCGCGCGCGCAACGCTCTTGAAGATCGCTTCCGAGATATGATGACCGTTCGCGCCGTACCGAACGTTCACATGAAGATTGCACGCCGCAGAATTAGCGAAGCCGAGCCAGAATTCACGGACAAGTTCCAGATCGAAATTACCGACCCGCTCGACCGGAAAGGTCGCGTTGTAGACGCAGTACGGTCGACCGGAAAAGTCGACGACCGCCTCCGCGAGCGTTTCGTCCATCGGCAGGATGAAGAACCCGTAACGCCTAATACCGCGCTTGTCGCCAAGCGCGTCGGCAAACGCCTTACCGAGCGCGATTCCAACGTCTTCGACCGTGTGATGACCGTCCACGTCCAAGTCGCCGGTTACATGAAGGTCAAGATCGACCTTAGAGTGCGACGAGAAGAGCGTCAGCATATGATTAAAAAACCCCAGCCCCGTCTCGATCGACGCGGCGCCGGTTCCGTCTAGATTGATCGCGAGCTTGATTTGCGTCTCCTTCGTCTCGCGCGTAATAGAAGCGGTGCGCATTTCGTTCTCCTTTGACTGTCCGAATTTTCATTATCGCGTTTCGTCGCGATCGCCTTTTAAAAACTTCTCAACGAGTTCGAGGCACGCGTCGGTATCTTCGTCTGTGCCCACGCTAATGCGCAGTCCGTCCCCCCAGGCGGCGTATTTCATGTAGCGGACAAGGTATCCGCGCCGCTTAAGATAGAGGTACAGCTCTTCATGCGAGAGCTCGTCGCTCGGCCATGCGTTCCACGTAAAGTTCGCGTGCGAGTCTGGCACGACGAAGCCCAGCTCGCGCATTCTGGTCGCCAAGCGTTCGCGAGTCGCCACGATCTTGCTCGTCGTGCTTTGAAGCCACTCTTGATCTTGAATCGCGGCGGTCGCGGCGGCGATCGAGAGCGCGTCGCAATTGTACGAATCCTTGACCTTCATTGTCTGCTCAATGACTTCAGGACGCGCGATCATGAACCCAAAGCGCAGACCCGCGAGCGCGTAAGACTTGCTCATTGTACGACTGATAATAACGCGCGGATTCTCCTTAACGAGTTCGATACAGTTCTGACCCGAGAAATCGGCGTAGGCTTCGTCGATAACGATCGGACATGGCAGCGCGTCGGCGATTTTCGCAATTTCGTCCTTCGCGAGCAACGTGCCGGAAGGACTGTTAGGGTTCGGTAGGTATACGAGTTTTAACGCGTCCGGATCGACGTTTGGCAACGGCGCGACGCGAAACGGCGCGGTCGGCGTCGTCGCCGGCTTTTGCGCGAAGTAGTCCGGCAAGGTCCAATCGTCGTTGAAGTATACTTCTTCGCTCCGCGCGCCTTGGATTTCGGCGAGCGACTTGTATAGAATGTAGCTCGGGTAGGGGAGTCGTAGTATCTGATTCTCGCCGACGAACGTGCGCGTTAGAATGGTGAGAATATCGTCGCTTCCATTTCCGCACATAATCCAGTCCGGTTCGACGTCGTAAACCTTAGCGGCAGCTTCGCGAAACGCGGCGCCGACGGCGTTCGGATAGCGCGACAGACCTTTGTCGGCGACGGCGCGAATGGCGTCGTACGCCTTTTCCGAGGCGCGATACGGGTTCTCGTTCGTATTGAGCTTAACGGCCTCGCCCTCTTTCGGTTGTTCGCCCGGCACGTAACCGGCCATCGCTTCAATATTCTGTCTGACACAATTCATGATAAGCCTCCGAGACCGCGTTCGCTAGTATGAGAACGCGACGGCGAGTAAGACCGCTAGAATAATAAGGTTTTGTGAACTGAGCGCGAGCGTGCGAACGAGCGCTTTGCCCTGACGAATTCTGGCAAGAATGCGCCACGCGCGCAGATGCAGCGCGCAATATACGACGAGCGCGCCGATCGCGACCGCGCCGAGCTCGGCTCGCCGCCATAGCGCGCACGAGAGTAGCGCCGTCGCGATCAAACCGTTGGCGAGATAGAAATACCGTCCGAACCGTTCGCCGAAGAGCGCGACGAGCGTCAACTTGCCGTTCGCGCGATCCTCGTCCCGATCGCGATAGTTGTTCGCTACGAGAATATTGTCCGTTGCGAATCCCAGCGCGAGTCCTATCAAGAGCGCGTCGAGCGTTATCTTGCCCGTCTGGAGATAATACGTGAACGCGACCGCGACGACGCCAAAGAACGCGACGACGAGCGCGTCCCCTAAACCGACGTACGAGAGAGGACGCGGCCCAACGCTGTACAGTAGGCAGAAGAGACAACACGCGGCGCCGACCCATATCAGTTTCAGACCGCCGTAGGGCAACGTCGTCAGTCCGACGAGGCACGCGAGCGCCAAGGTAACGACGACGCCTGTCAGCATAGCGCGCGGCGTAATCCAGCCGGACGCGGTCGCGCGCGCGGGTCCCTTGCGTTCCGCGCCGTCCGCGCCCTTCTTGAAGTCCGCGTAGTCGTTAATGAAATTAGCGGCGATTTGCGCGAGAATCGCAAATAAGAAACAGGCGATCGACGGCACGATTATCAGTTCGCGCGCGTCGTTATACGCGAGCGCGAGCGCGACGACGACGGGCGCGGTCGCAGCGGCGAGCGTTTTAGGTCGCGCGGCGAGCGCCCATGCGGCGAGCGTTGACGGGCGTTGTTCCGCGCTTCCTTGCGCTATTTCCTCCGCGCCGCCTTGCGCGAAGTTTTTCTCTAGCGTCATTTTAATCTAAGGTAACGTCATAAAATAGTGGAATGAAGTTGCGCGCGCCTAGTTGCTTTTACTTCTTTTTCGGCGTGAGCGTTTCTTCCATGGAGTCGATATATCGTCGTAGACGTTCCAGCTCGTTGGTAACGGCGCGCAGTCGCAGCATATTCTCGACGCGCTTGAGTAGTTCCAACTTATGGATCGGCTTACTTAGGTAGTCGTCGCAACCGACGTTGACCGCGCGCTCGACGTCGCCCAATTCGCTCAGCGCGGTAACCATGAGAATCATGATATCGGCGGTTTCAGGGTCGCTTTTGAGCTTCTCGCATACCTCAAACCCGCTCAACTTCGGCATCATGACGTCGAGCAGAATGAGGTCCGGCTTGAAAGTCGCGGTCTTCTGCAAGGTTTCTTGACCGTCGTTTGCGAACTCTAGCGCGTAGTTCTCGTTAATGAGGAACGCTTCGAGCAATTCCTGATTGACCGGCTCGTCGTCGGCGATCAGTATGCGGTATTGGCGCTCTTCGTTCATATTTCGCCTCGTCTATCCTTTGCGTTGCGTCGTTGTTAATCTTCGCTTGACTCGTCTTGTTCAGAGCGTTCTTTATCGCGCTCCTGACGTTCCGCGAGCTCCTTATTGCGCAGTTCGTTCATCTTTTTGAGCTGCGCTTCCAGTCGCGCTTCCATAGCTTTTCCGAGCGCTTCTTCCGCCTTCTCGTGATCGCCGCACTTAATAGCCAGCGCGCTGAACGCCGTGAAGTAGAACGGATCCGTCTGCTCAAGCTCGCACGCGGTCTGCATAGCGTCGAGCGCGCCGGTCTCGTCGCCCTTCTCCTGCAGGAAGACCGCGAGCGCAAGTTGCGCGAGCGGATAGTCCGGATAGACGGCGACCAGCTTGCGCAACTCGGCGATCGCTTGCGCTAATTCGCCCTCCTGCTGCAACGCGACGCACTCGTCGTACCAAGTTTCTTTCGTTTTCGTTGTCATGAGTTTTCTTCTTAATTGCTACTCGTAGCGAGTTAGAGCGCGCGTCTCACGCGCGCGCAACGCTGTCCGAAGACCGGCTTGCGCTCGCGCTCCTCGGCGGTCGAGTCCTGCGGCTTGGAGTACGCCTCAAAGTTCGGCAGTTCTCTGCGCTCGAGCAACTTGTTAATGCGAATCTCAATTCTCGTGAGTTCCGCGCCTTCTTCCGCCGTTACGAGCGTAAACGCGACCCCCTCGCGTCCCATGCGTCCCGCGCGACCGACGCGATGTACGTAGTCGTCGCAATATTGCGGAACGTCGTAGTTGACGATGTGCGAGACGGACGAGACGTCGATGCCGCGTCCGACAATATCGGTCGCGACGAGGATCTTAATTTTCTCGGCGCGGAAGTCGCGCATAATGCGGTCGCGCTTCGTCTGCGGCAGGTCGCCGTGGATCGCCTCCACGTTGGCAAACTTGCCGATTAGGCGTCGCGCGACGACGTCGACGTGTCGTTTCGTGCGGCAGAAGACGATCGCCTGACGCGGATTCTCCTCTTCGAGCAAACGTACGAGCGCGTCGAATTTCCGATCCTGGTCGACCGTAATGTAATACTGCTCGATTGTGTCCGAAGAGACGTCCTCATGACTGAAGTCGAACTTCTCCGGATCCTTCATATAGGTCTTAGCGAGTCGTACGACCGGCGGCGCCAGCGTCGCGCTGAAGAGCAACGTCTGACGATTCGACGGCGTGAGTCGCAGGATGCGTTCGACGTCCGGACGAAAACCGACGTCGAGCATGCGATCCGCCTCGTCGAGCACTACCCAATGCGCCTGCGCAAGCGAGAGCGCGCCGCGATTCGACAAGTCGATGATGCGACCCGGCGTGCCTATGAGCACGTCGACCCCCTTGCGGATCTTCTCAACCTGCGACGCGATCGGCTTGCCGCCGTAGCACGCCGCTATGCTCAGATCGTAATAGCGCGCTATCTTAATCGTCTCGTCCCGCGCCTGCACCGCAAGCTCGCGCGTGGGAACGACGACAAGCGCCAACGGCGAGCCCGAACGCTCGCACTCCGCGACGCCTTCCACAATCGGAATCATGAAAGCCGCCGTCTTGCCCGTGCCGGTGCGCGCCTGACCCATGACGTCGATTCCGCGCTGAATCGTTGGAATCGTACCCGATTGAATCGGAGTCGGCGCGACGTAGCCCATGTGCTGCAACGCGCGCAGGGTCGGCTTCTTGAGGTCGAGTTCGCCGAATTTATCGAACGGCTTCGATTCTAGCCGCTCGTCCTCCGTAGGGCGCCGCTTGCCGCCGCGCTTGACCGCGCGCTCGGACGACGCTATCGTCTGCGCTTCTTGGAGAATCGGTCGAGCTTCTTGGTCTTCCTGAAGCTGCGCTGATTTTTTTTTTGACTCGGCTTCGTCCCACTCGTCGAAGTCGTTTTCCCAGTCGTTTTCAGATTCGCCGTCCCCTGATTTCGCGAGCGTCTCGAGCTCTTCGTCCTCGTCCGGCATATTCTCCCACATTGCGATGGGATCGTAATCGTAGGCGTCGTCGTCGTCCGATTCGATTTCGGGCTCCCAGTCGCGCTCGTCGCATCCTTTCGCTTCTTCCGGCTCTTTCGTCTGACGTTTCGACTTGCTCTTGACCGGTTTCGTCGCGCTTTCCGACTTGCTCGACTTCTCGTCGCGCTTGACCTCGCGCTCTACGCTAGCCGCCGCTTCTTTCGCAATTTCGGACTGCGCCTGTTTCTCCTGCGGGGCGTCGTTCTTTTTCGCTTGGCGCGCGTTCGCGTCCTGCTTCTTAGTCGGTTTCGCCGCTTCGACGAGCGGACCCGCGTTCGTGAGTTCGGAGACGACCCCCTGGATAGCGGCTGCGGCGGACGCGAGCGCCTGCGCTGCGCGTAGTAGCGCGTCGATTTGCGCGGCGCCGGACGCGAGCGCGTTCGTTTGCGCGACGACGTCGTTCGTAGCTCGGGTTAGTCGCTCGACGCGATCGTCCTGCGCGCTTTCGCTCTTCTCTTTGGCGTCGGCGCCGGAGCTAATTGAGATAGCGTCCTTAATTTTAGCGAGAAAGGATCGTTTTCCTTTCGTTTTCGGGGCGGGCTCGGTTTGGTTTGCAGGCGCGGTTGAGGTCGCGTCTTCGCGCCGCGCTTTTTCAGGGTTACGCTTTTTCTCGACGGGCTCGCTCGCGCGTCGTTCCGGCTTCTTTTTGGGAACGGCGAGTTCTTCGACGAACTCTTCGTCGTCGGGGGTCAATCTCGTCTGTCCGTAGCTTGGAATAGCGTAGGGATTGTCCTCGTTTTCCTCGACCTCGGCGACGAATTCAGCAAAATCTTCGGCGTGTAGCGTTTTGACGTTCTTCTTCTTAACGGGCGCGTACACGTCGGCGGATGACGAGACGTACATCGTGTCGACGTCCTTATCGCGCCTCTTAGCAGCGCGCTTCTTACCGACGCTTGCGACCGGTTCGATCAAGTCCTCTTGAATCTGGTCGTCTACTGAATCCCATTGAAATTTTGTCAACGCGTTTTTGCCATTAAAGTGGCTGCGCGACGCCGTACGCGATTTCCTTATGACGTCATCTTTTTTTCTCAAATTGACATTCCTTTATTCGATTGAATCGCGCGCGTAAGGTTGCCAAGCGAGCGCGCGAGCTCCGCGTGCGGAGCGTGGTGTTAGCGTTGCGCGTCTCTACGCAAGCATTGCTTTAAAGCGCTTGGCGCGCTCGTCTATTTCGGCTCGTTTGACAAATTGGAACCGTTCGAGCGAGAAGCCTTCTATGTTCAAACTTGCGACTACTGTCGCGTAGAGAAGCGCTTGTTTAATATTATCTGGCGTTAGGTCGCGAGACTCTGCAAGACAGCCGAGCAGCGCCCCGGCAAACGAGTCGCCCGCGCCCGTCGGATCAACGACGTTGAGCGTCGGGTACGCCGGCACAACGTAGATTTCTCCCTCTTTCGTCATCCAGAACGCGCCGTATTCGCCGCGCTTGACGACGACGAACTGCGGCCCGAATTCTAACAGTCGTTGAGCCGCTCGTAAGTCGGAATGTTCTATGCCCGTGAGGAACGCCGCTTCAGAATCGTTCAGAATAAGACCGTCGACGCGCGTCAATAGCGTCATGAGCGAGTCGCGCATGGTGCGAATGTAGAAATCCATCGTGTCAGCCACAACCAGCTTCGGCGAATGCAACGCGTCCAAGAGCGCCATACCCGAAAGAGGCGACATATTGCCGAGCAGGACGTACTCGATATCTCGATACGACTCGGGAACGATCGGAATATAGTCGCCCGACATAACGTTTCCGTCATATTGCAACGTCTCGCGATCGTTCATGTTCGCAAAATATCGACCGGACCAGAACGACGTCTTCGTGTTCGCGCGTATTTCCAATCCTTCGAGATCGACGCCGCGCGCGCGTAACAGACCGGAATACTCCGGCAACCAATCGTCGCCAGCAGCCGCGATCAGCGCGGAATGCGTAAAAAAACTAGCGGCAAAGGACGCGTATACGCCCGAGCCTCCTAGCGTGCGCTCGCGTCGCCCAAAGGGGGACTCAAGCGTGTCAAAGGCGACAGAACCTAGCGTAAGTAGGGACATCGTTGCGCTCCGTGTTTAAGTATGAAGACGCGCAAAACGCGCTTGTTCGCGCCGCCGTCTTCCAGAGTTCGACCTGTTGCAATTATAGCGATTTCTCAGTTTCACGCAATGAAGTTTTCGCAAAAATAGCGAAAATAGCTTGCTAGTCGCGCACAGGTTACCAGCGCGCCTGCGGCTTGAGCAGGCTGTCAATGTGGTTCACAAGCTCTTTGAGACCGTAGCCGGTAACCGATGAAATTAGAAACGCGTCTATTTGTAGTTCGTCCTTGAAACGCTGACGCACAACCTCCGCTTCCGGTAGATCGCGCTTCGTTACCGCGACTATCTCATGCCGACGTCCGAGCTCGTCGTCGTACGCTTCCAATTCGCGACGGATCGCCTTGTAGTTCGCGAGAGGATCAGAGCCGTTCATCGGCGCAGGCTCTACCAAATGCAGTATTGCGCCGGCGCGCTGAATATGGCGCAGGAAATCGTGTCCCAGTCCGACGCCTTGACTCGCGCCCTCGATCAGACCCGGGATGTCCGCCATAACGAAACTGCGATTCTGGTCGATCTGCACGATTCCCAGTTGGGGCGTCATTGTCGTAAAAGGGTAGGACGCGATCTTCGGACGCGCTTTCGTTAGTCGACTGAGCAACGTGCTTTTTCCCGCGTTCGGAGCGCCGACGAGTCCTACGTCGGCGATCATTCGCAGTTCGAGTCTAATAGCGCGCGATTTACCCTTTTCCCCGGGACTGGCGGTCGTTGGCGAACGCATCGTCGCCGACTTAAAGCGCACGTTCCCCTTACCGCCGAACCCGCCTTGCGCGACGACGAATTCGGCGCCGTCTTCTTTGAGATCCTTGAGTAGTAGGTCGTGCTTTTCGTCGAAGACCATAACGCCGACGGGCGTCTCAATAATAAGGTCTTCGCCGTTCTTGCCGTGACATTGCGAGGAGCCTCCCTGCTCGCCGTTCTGCGCTTTCCATACGCGCTGATTGGCGAGATGCAGTAGACTCGCGACATTGCGATTTGCGCGTAAGACGACGTTGCCCCCGCGCCCGCCGTCGCCTCCGTCCGGACCACCGCGCGGAACGTACTTCTCGCGACGAAAGCTGGCGCACCCGTCGCCGCCCTTGCCGCCTATGACTTCAATTGATACTTCGTCTACAAACATGTTTTTAACGCCTACGCTATTTCATTTGCATAACGCTGTCGACCGCCTGCAAGCGACCGTCGCGTTCTTCGATAAAAAAAGGGGGCGGCTCAGAACCGTCCCCTAGTTTCCGCGTGCGCGCCGCCGCGCCGAGAGGTTGCTCAGACGTTTGCGGCGTCGACTACGTTGACGCGACGACCGTTCTGGTCGAACTTAACGACGCCGTCGACGAGCGAATAAATCGTGTAGTCGTTGCCGAGCCCTACGCCCTTGCCGGGTCGCCAGCGCGTGCCGCATTGACGAATGATGATGGAGCCGGGTTGAACCGTTTGTCCGCCGAACACTTTGACCCCGCGACGCTGACCGTTCGAATCGCGACCGTTGCGGCTGGAGCCTTGACCTTTCTTGTGAGCCATTGCGCTACCTTTGATCTTACTGGATTAAATTGACTATCTTGTGGGAGCGGCGCGACGTCGTGCGACCACGCGCGCAACGCGTCTAGCGCGCCGACCTTATTTATCTATAACGCGCGGAACCCGCTCGTAAGCGCGCGCGTACTCTTGCGCGCTCATGCGCCGCCGCCGCGAGTCGAGTCGAACGCGGCGCGACGATATTTGGACTATTTTACATGAAAACCCACTCGTAGTCAAGCTCCCCTGGCAAATTATTGTAAATTTCTTTACCGCCGCTGTGCGCTTCATCGCCAGGATTAATGAAATTGAGCTTCAGCGTCTTGCGCTGGATCTTACGTCCGGCGCCGAAAATCTCGCCGTCGACCGCGTCGGTAACTTCCCAGCGCAACGCGTTCGTCAGTCCGCTAATGTAGATCGCAAAACGATCGATTCTCGGATCGACGTCCGTCCAGGTCGCGACTCCCCATACGGTTTCACCCGGCTTAATCAAACGATTGGAGACGCGCGCCGTGTCGAGCAGCTCAATTCCTTTGCGCGATTCTCGCTCGATAATCTTCGCCATTGCGACCGGCAGGAAGGAGTCGGCGTAGACCGCCTGCTGCGCGCCGCGCTTCTGACCCATGAAGAGCTCGCCGATCTGCTCGTAAACGAGTTCGTCTTGAATCGAATTGGACGCGAAGAAGAATCGCGGCACAAAGCGCACGGCGCCGGCTTCGTCGTCGGAGCCGTAGACCTTAGCCTCGGGCTTAAAGACGCCGGCAAGATTGTTGCGCGGGAACTCATAGACCTTAACTTCGCGCTCGTTGTTTTGTCCGTAGACGACGACCTTCTGCGCTATATTGACGTTTTCCGATCCTTTGACGTTTAACGCCTCGCGCACCTTCGCATTGACGTCCTCGTCGAGGGTAGCGCGCAGACGTTCGCCGGTATTCGTAACGGAGTATACGAGGTACCAAACCTTCTTGCGCTCTAGTTGTCCCTGCGCGGTCGGAAAATCGACGTCGATCGTCCGCACGTTCTTATAGCGGAATTCCAGTTGCCATACTTCCTTCTCAAAGAAGAGATCGCTCGCCCATGAGTAGTCGATCTCCTCGGCGCCGTCGCCCTTGAAGCGTTCGAGTAAGATCTCGGGCACGTCGCTCCATTGGAAGGTCTCGGCGTACGAGATGAACGGTTTAATATCGCGCATCTTAGCGTCGCCGTCCGCGCCGGTCGATTGACTCAATGCGGACTGAGCGCCTCCAAACGCGCACGCCGCGCAGACGACGGTTAGTATCGAGATCGCGCGGCGAACCATTCGCGAGCGCACGTGTGGATTCAAAAGCCCTAGCGTCATTGTTACTCTCGATTATTTCCTAATACATGGAACGACCTAAAACTGCCGCGAGGCGTCGCGCGACGCAAAAAATCGCCAATTTACGCAGTTTCAATCTACAAGTATAACCCAACGGAGTTTTTTCGCCACTAAAATAGCCGCTTTTTTTCGCCTTTTTCAAAAAAAAACGCGTCCTAGCCGTTAGAAACCGAACAAAGCCCAGAACGCGTAACGAAACGCGTTATAGAAAGAAGATCGTTACGCCCGACCCGCCCGGTAAGAAATAGTTCTCGCCCTCCCAGACGCGCTTAACGTGCCGCGACTGTCGTCCCCACGCGCGAACCTTCTCGCGCAACGCGCCGCTGCCCTGACCGTGAACGACCTCCAGCGCGCGACCTGTGTACCGTCCCGACTCGACGGCGTATGCAAGTTGCGCGAGCGCCGCCTCTGGACTGCGCGCGTGAAGGTCGATTCGCGCGTCGGGTTGGAAATGATCGGTCATAATGATTGACAGGATTGGAATAATTGACTGGTTTGTAAAAAGAGGTTGATTTTAACGTTTAAGCGGCTGCGCTAGCTGTCGGCACAGTATGTCGTCGCAACGCGCGTTGGTTGTTACCAAGGGGACTCCATGAGAGCGACGATCTGTTCGGCGAGCTTGTCGATCGCTTCTTGTTGCGCGGTTGCGCTTGATTGTCCCATTTCTGGAACCAGGAACGCCTGCGAGTTAATGGTAACGCCGCTCTTTTCATTTAGCGGAACAGGGTTGTTGTCCGCGATAATATTTGCGGAATGCAGGTCGCGCCATACGGCGATAGCGCGCAGATTGACGGTTTTCTGACGCGTGTCGTCGTAGCGATTGAACGCCGTTACGGTCTGACTTTCTGAAACCAATCTTACGGTGAGTTCAGAATCGGCGACGTCGGGGGACGCCAAAGCGTACGGGGTCTGTTCCGTGATCTTTTTGCATATGGCTTCTGTGAGTCTTTCAGCGAACGCCTCGCGATACGTGTCCGCTTGCACCATTGGCACGACGACCGTTTTAATGTCGGTGTTGTATAGTCCTCGCGGACCGATCTGATATCCGGCGCAACAGCATCCTGCGGCGGTTAGCGTCGCGCACGCGAGAAGCGCCGTCGCGAAGATAGCGAGGCGTGGTAGTAGGGTCGTGTCGCGTTCCATTGTTTCTATCGTGGAGATTGCCTGAATTTGAGTTTCTATTTAATCTTGCGTTCCGACGGTTTAGCCGCCGTTTTGGTCGCCTGCGCGTCGGCGTTCTCCGCTTCCGCGACGGCGTTCTCGTCCTCGAACTTTCCGAGCCTGTCAAGCTTTTCGTCGCGTCGCGCGATTTCCGCCATACTTGCGTCGGGCGCTTCTTCGAAATACTCGTTAGTAAAGTTTGGTAGGAACGGCGCGATCGGTCTAATCCATGCGAGCTGATCGACTTCTGCCGGTTTCGTTTCGATTTCGCCGTACGCGCGCGCGCCTTGCGTTGCGTACGCGCTATTAGGATGCTCCTTAACGAGCCGATTATAGAAACTCCGCGCCGACGCGTAATTGCCGCGACGTTCGTAATATTGTCCGAGCACGAGCAGACGTTTGGCTTGTTCGTCCTTGATCAAGTCGAGTTCCTTTGACGCCATATCGACGTTGCCGCGCCCGCTCTTGACGATCGCCTCTCCTAATTTGCGCGCCTCGTCGAGCGGCTGCGAGTCGTAGAACGGTCCGAGATACGAGCGATGTAGCGCGACCATAGCGAGCCAGCACGCCTTTTCCGCGCGTTCGTTGCCAGGATAGTTTTCGTACAGTTGTCGATAGTAGAACGCGGCGTTTTCGTACGAGCCGTCTCCCTGTTTAACTCCGCGGCGCATATAGGCGTTAGCGAGCGCGAAGAGCGCGGCGGGCGCCATGCCGTTGTCGGAGACGTCGTTCAGGAAGATAGCCTCGTACGCGCGCACGGCGCCGGAGAAGGAACCGAACCGCGGCTTGTCGCGATCGGTGTGAACCTTGGGCGTCGACTCTTCCTCCGACAATTTGACCCAATAGTTGCCAATATAGAACAATCGTTTTGTCGCAATCTCCTTGTAGATCGACGCGTTATAAGTCGAGACGAGCGCCTTATAACACGCGAGCGCGTTGTTGAAATCGTGATAGAAGAACCAGCATTCCCCCGCGAAGAAGAGTCCGTCTTCTTCAATGAGCGTACCGGTCTTTGGGGCTTTAAACGGGTTCTTTTTAGCGTCTTCTGGTCGTAGCGCAGGTCCGGGCCATCGTTTCGCGGCTTTTTCGTAGAGAACGGCGGCTTCTTTGAGTAGTTTGCGCTCCTTGGTCTTCTCGTATTCCTTCTGCTTGAGGCACGCTTGACGCATATATTCGAGCGCCGCTTTCTCGTCAGGTCCCATTCCTAGCCATTCGCGCACGGTTTCGAGTGAAAGCGGATTGTACTTCGACCAGTCGATCGGAGTCGGAACGTCCTTTTCCCAATCGTCGAGTTCGCGATTGTACTGTTCGTCGTCGCGCATCATGACGAGCGAGTCGGCGGTAACGCGTCGGATAAAGGAGCGGTCCTGCGCTTTGCTCGCCGCCTCGTCGCGCGCGAAAAGTTCTTCCCCGTCGTCGCTAATCGGTTGCAGATAGCGCGGCGTTTTGGAATCGAAGTTGCGCTTTTCCTTCTGCTTTTTCCGCCATGAATCGTACGCGTCTTCTAGCTTCTTCTCCTGCGCTTCGCGTTGCGCGAGGGACTCGCGTTTCGGCGTGGGTCTGAAGGACTCGGACTCTTTGAGCGGTTCAAAGACGCCGGACGGCTCCGGCACGTCGAGTCCGGTCTTCGTAAATTCCGGCAGCTCGCTTGACGTCGGAGGTTCAGGCTCGGCGTCCTCGACCGGTTCGCGTTCCGGAACGACTGCGTTCGCGCCGGAATCGCGCGAGAGGATTGAATTGCCCGCGTCGACCGTTGGGAACGACGCGTCCACTGTCGGAAAGTCGTCGCTCGGCGCTTGACCGCGAACGTCGATATTGACGTCGAGACCCGGACGAGGTCCATAGTACGGTTCCGGCGAATAGAGATAGACGCCTGGTTCCGGCTCTGCCGGCGCGTAGTATACCGGTTGCGGCGGGGGCGCCGGCGCGTAATAAATTGGCTCCGGCGGCGGCGGGGGCGGGAGACAGCATGAGTCGTCGTAGACGAAAAGACGACAGCCGGACGCCGCGAACGAACTCGCGGCGAGCGTTAGAGCAATAAGAACTGCGGATTTCTTCTTAACAACGAATTTCATCTTTGGACTTCCTTGTCCCCTGAGGTGTGTTTTATACGTTTGCGCCTTCCGTTTGGCGCGCCTGCGCGTCGGCGTCGTTCCGCTCGGCTTGCGCGCCTTCGTCCCTCGGCTCGCCGAGCGCGAAACGCAGGTAATCGAAGGCGCGAGGGCGGCGCCGCAACGTGCGGACGAGGTAACGTTCGACGAGCGCGCGATAATCGCCGCGCGCCGCGCTCGGCGCCGCTTCGTATTCCGCGAGCGCGCGCGAATCCTGAGCGTCTCGATCGTCGCGCGCCGCCGCGCGTAAATCGGCTAGCTCCGTTGCGAAAACGCGCGCGTCCCGACGACGTTCGTCGAGCGCAGACGTCAGACGTTCCAACGCGTATGCGTTCGAAATAATCGCGTGCGCCGCGCGACGACCCGTTTCAAGGAGCTTGAGCGCCCCGATCGTCGAAGGGATAAGACCCGGCAACCGCTTCGTCTGACGACACTTCGCGCAAACGACCCCGCCGGCGTCGAGCTCGAACCATATGCCGCGCGCAAGATTCGTCATAGAATCGAGCGGCAACGCCTGCCCGCACTCAACGCACGCGCGCGTCGACGGGAATTCGCCGAGGTAGTCGAGCGTTGCGGTCTCAAACGCCGCGACCCTCGCCGCTACTCCCGGGCGCCGTTGCAACGAATCGAGCGTTGCGTCCGCGAGCGTCCACAGATCGGGGAGCGGCTGGTAATCTTCCGTAGCAAGATCCAGGAGCTCCGCGACGTAATAGCCGGCGTAGAGTCCGCGAAAATTCCGCGCGGTCGGTCGAAATCGGCGCGCGAGCTTCGCCTCGGTGAGGAGATCGAGCGCGTCGGAATTCTTCCTAATAAAGGATAGCTTAATTGACGCGAGTAAGTCAAGAGAGGTTTCAAATGGATTTTTCAGCCGTCTTGCGCCTTTCGCTAGTCCTCGCACTTTGCCGAATTTCCGCGTAAAGAGCGTTAGAATGAGACTCGACTCCATGAACTCCACGCTCTTGACGACGAGCGCGTCGGTCTTCTCCATACTCATATCGTTCACCGCTCCGTTTAATTCCAAGCCAACTATTTTCGCGCCGCGCGCGCCGCAGCGGTATTATGACGTAAATTTGCAACGGCGTCAAATGGAAATATTGCGCTCTTTTCGTGCAAGAACAAAAAAAGCCGAAAGATCCAGACAGAATCTTTCGGCAAACGGCAGGGTGGAAGAAGAGATTCGAACCCTCGACCTTCGGAGCCACAATCCGATGCTCTATCCAACTGAGCTACTTCCACCGTCGAGACG
>ONJR01000117.1 GCA_900318195.1 uncultured Planctomycetota bacterium | reverse complement strand
TCATTATGAGCTTCGGTTTGACGAGTTCATTCGCGAGACGAGTCGCGAAGAATGGCGGTTCGTTCTGAAGTCGGTCGAGGGCTTCGCCGAACTCGGGTTGCGCGTCGTCGTTGAAGGGTACAGCATTTTTATTGAAGGCAAGCCGACGCGCGCGTTCGACGGCAAGATCGAGGTTTGCGTTTTACCGGATCGGAGGTCGGTCGACGAAGTTGGTAGTTTTAGCGTTACGCGTCCCTTTGTTATTTTTGGACGTCGCGTTGCGGAGGAACCTGCGTCGAACGATTACGGAACAGGGTATTCTCGCGAGTCCGTCGCGCCAGGTTACGAACCGCCGCATCACGTTACAGTGATCCGTAGCGTAACGGGTAAGGGGGCGCGCGCATGGGATTCGACCCGCGCCGAGCCCGCGTCTGCGCGACGTGGCGCCGCCCTCTCACCATACGGCGCGCAAGTGGAAGAGTCTGCGCCGGAATGGAAGAATCTTCCTCCTCCCGTCGACGCGCCGTATCAGGTCGAGAACGCGATTTCTCAAGGCGAGCAGATCTGTTTGAAGACGCCGCTGACGATTTTGGGCGCAAGCCAGCGCGGTCGTTCGCACGCGCACGAGGGCAAGTTCCGGGAAGACGCTTTTAGTATTGCGATTAATCGCGAGAAGACGTCTTTCGGCCCAGATCCTGAGATGGGTTGGCACATTTTCGTCGTTTCCGACGGGGCGGGCTCGGCGAAGTTTTCGCGTCGCGGTTCGCAACTGGTTAGCGAGGTCGTTTCGCGCGAGCTTTCGCGGTTGCTGAATCAGAGCGCGGAGTACGGCGCGGAAACGACGAAGAGCGTTCGTTCGTTCCTGCCCAAACTTTACCGTCAAGCCAGTCTTAAAGTCGACCGTTTGGATCAGGAACGCATGATTCGTCAAAGCGGTCTGGACATGGGATTTTACAATGCGCTCAGCGCGGCGTACCGCGCGATTTATTCCGAAACGACCGCGTGTCGCGATCAGGGTGTTAAAGCGAACCTCGCGGACTTTAGCGCGACGGCGCTCTGCGTCGCTATGAAGCGTTTTGCCGCTCCTAAAGATGGTGGCGGCGTTTTCCCGACGTGGGTAATTGCGAGCTACTGGGTCGGAGACGGCGCGCTTGCGCTCTATCGTCCTAATTTCTCATGCGACAGCTCTGATGCGAAACGTCTTGCGAACGACGTCCTTTTACTCGGTCGTCCTGACGGCGGCGAATATGCGGGCGAGACGCGCTTTCTTACGTCGAAGGGCGAGCTCGATAGTCAGGAGGTCGAGACGAATCTCGAGAACGTTCGCCGACGTATGTCCCTTGTCTTTGTACGCAATTTCGAAGCGCTCTTCATGTCGACGGACGGCGTATCCGACCCCTTCTTTGAGGTCGAGAAGCAGCTCGCCGATTTCGACTCTTGGCATGAGTTCTGGATCGGTAAGTTCGCGCGCTATTTCCCCGGCGTTCTCGACTCCCAGCGTACGCCGCGTGAACGCGCTAAAGCGCTACTCGACGGGATGATGTTCAAAGAACGCGGACATCATGACGATCGCACGGCGGTGATCGCGATTAACGATACGATGGTGGAAGTGGAGGGGCGTAACCGGAATAGGTCGACGCGCTTTGAAGATCATCCTTATTTTGGACGAGGTGAGAGATGAAAGAAAAGGAAGATAATACTTCGTGGTGGAATCGTGATCTCTTGGCTAGATTTAAGAAAGAGGACAACCAAAAGGACGAAGAGCAAGACGGAGCTGAAAATGTTACGGACAATGATTGCTACACAAATGAACAGACGGTGAACCCTGAAGAGTGGGCAGAGCATTTTTCGACAACACAACGTTCTTTTGATGACAATGACGTCATGGGAATACTAATGGATAATCCAGAACTTCGCTCAGAAGAATCGGAAGTTCAAGACATTCTTGACGAAACCGCGAGCTCCCCGCTAGTAGACGACCCAGAGTTTGTTCAGTTCGACAATATTCAGCCTCCCGAAGAAGCGAGCAATGAATCCGGTAATTCGGGAGTGAGCGCGGCTTTGTCTCCGGACGAATTAGCGCCTCCCGCTGCAGCGCCGAAAGAGATTAAGCCGTCGCTGGCGTTTGAAATTGAACTTCAAAGTTGCCTAAAGCCTGAGGATTTCCTCGCCGTTCGCACATTCTACGAAAAGTTTCGCGATTTTCAGCCCAAGGTTGGCAAGGTAAAAGAGAAATTTTTCGATACGATCGATTTTACAAAGGTTGTTATTCCCTATGCCGAATCTGTTAGACTTGTAAAGTCGGAAGGATTTGACGAACTTGGACTAGAATGCAAGTTCAATCCCAAGGAAGGCATTCTTGTTATTCAAGGAACGCCGACAAAGGGTTACGACGGTGAATTGCGTATTAAAGTCGATTGCCATATCGCTGAAAAACTCTTTACGAACGACGCCAACGATAAAAATTTTAAACTCAAAGGCGAGTTTCGCGCCAAAACGTACACTTTTAAGCCGCAGTTCATTATTAACCCCGACCCGTGGGATCTATGGCAAAACCTTCCGTCGGAAGGCGCCGACTACGTCAAGCCAGACACAGACTTTGGTAGCGCGACGCTTTGCGCCTCGCCGCAGATAACGTTTCTCTGCGCGAGTCAACGCGGTCGTTCGCACGCTCAAGAGTCGAAATTC
>ONJR01000112.1 GCA_900318195.1 uncultured Planctomycetota bacterium | reverse complement strand
CCAAGCAGACGAGATTACATTATACGCTCGAACGATCGACGCATTTCGCTCTTCTCGTCGGGGGTTAGCAAGCGCCAATACGCGCTACGTTCGACACTGCTCGCTCGTATGTTTTCGACGCGAGGACGCGCGTATTCCGACGATTTCGAAAAAATCGCCGGCGCGAATATGGCGTTCTGGCGCGACGACGCGGTACGCGTGAACGGGTTTAACGAACTCTTCGTCGGATACGGGGACGACGATCGCGAATTCGCGAAACGTCTCATGCATTCCGGACTCGATTGTCTCCGATTGCGTCATCTTGCGATCGCGTACCATTTCAAGCACGACGACCGCGCGCGTCTTGCGCGCCCCAACTTCCAAGAGCGACTCGCGGCGTCGATCGAGCCGAACGGCTACCGTGTTAAAGACGAATTCGGACTAACGCGCGCGCTCAACGATCACACGTTGCGCGTCGAACGTTGAGCGCGCTAACGACGCGGGGTTATTGCAAATTTCGACCGTCCTGCAACGTCGTCTGCAACTCGCCCTTGGCTGTCGCGCCGATCGAATTCGCGTTATGCCTCAGTTTATCTTCCGTCGGATTGCACGGACGATTCAGTACAACCGGAGTCCCGTCCGCGCCTCGAACGACCATCGTGGTCGAGCCGCCCCCGTCGAGATTAAGACCGTCGTACGCCCCGCAGAATTTCAACGCGTCCCCAACCTGCTCGTACGTCGCTCCGACGCTATAGCCTGGCTGACGACCGTCAATCACGACAAAATACAAGTACCGCTTGTCGTAGGAATAGCCGACGCCCGTCCGAGGATGAATCGCTTGATCGTCCTGCTTAACGACCTCGCTCTTTTTGAGTACTATCTTATTGCCCGAGACCGCCTGGACGATCTCGTCCAAATTCTCGTCTTCCGCGACGTCTCGAATCTCTATGGCGCCATTCTTCTTAACGATAAAGGACGGGAAATCCGCAAGAGGTTGCGACTCAACGAAACCGTCGCTCACTGCAAGCCCTAACAGGTCGGAATCGCCGTCCGTTCTGATCGTTTCCGCGTTAAAAGGGGTGTAGAAATTCGCGTTCACGGCAAACGCAAGATCGCGATCGAGGAGGAACTGCGCCGTGGTACGACGGTACGTTTCTCTCTCGTCGGGCTTGAAATTCTTGTGCGGTTCCGTCGTCTTAATCGACACGCCGTCGACCGCAAGCTCGAGACGCGCCGCATAGATCGCGCGTAAAGGATTCTCTTCAACCCAACTCGCGATCGAAAGACCGTCGTAGACCGGCGTCCATTTAACGAAATCCGTGTGCTTAATTTCAATTATCTCGCTAAACGCCTGAAGCGCGTCCCCGTCCGCGGTTACGCCGATCGCGTTGCCGTTATAACGAAGTCCGTCCGGTGAAATACGACGATTACAAGGCCAATTCAAAACCAGCGGCTCGCCGTCAACATCACGAACGGCAAACGTCGTCGAACCGCCGCCGTCGACGTTAAGACCGTCGTAAGCGCCGACTCGCAATAGCGCCGCCCCGACGTCGGAAAGGGAAGCCCCGACGCTGTAGTCCTCGCGACGACCGTCGATCGTCATAAAGAAAACGTAACGCTTATCTGCTGAAAGACCGATCGCCGTACGCGGATTCAAGTCGTTCAAAGATTGACCCTCGAACGTCTGAACCTTGCCCTCCTTAAGAACAATCATCGGACCGGAAACCGCTTCCGCAATCTCGGAGAGATCCTCGTCCGCGCCAACTTCGCGAATCGCAAGCTCGCCGGTCTTCTTAACGATAAAGGACGGGAAACCAGGCTCTGGCTGCGATTCCACGAATCCGCCGCTCACCGCAAGTCCGCGAAGATTGGAGTCGCCGCCCTGCGTGATCGTTTTACCGCCGAAAGGAGAATAGAAGTTCCCGTTGACCGCGACCGCAAGACCGTTCTTCGCCAGAAATTCGGGGGTCGTTTCGCGATACGTTTCGCGTTCCTCGGGTTTGAAGTCGGGATGCGGGTTCGACGTCTTAAAATGAACGCCAGGCGCCTGAGAATCGATGCGCGCCACGATGACGCGTTGTAAAGGCTCGGTAACAGTGAATTCCGTAAGTTCGATTCCCTTATAAATCGGCGTCCACTGAATGGCGTCGTCTGCAGCAAACGCCGCGCCGACTCCCAACAGAGCGACGACGACCGATAACAAAACGTTTTTCATATTATCATTCCTCATCGATTTGATCTTCCAACTCTCGTTTGGCTTTATTGCGGCGTATCGCAATACCAACGAGCGCCGCCACAAGAATAACAACGAGAACGATTGTACTATTCCTGTTGCTTGCGTCAAGTTCATTCGCTCTCATTGCCACGTAGTCGTCAACGCTCATTACACGTTGATTTTCTTCGGCATTCGTTATCTTGGGCGCGCCCAAAACTCCGCCGGTTACCGCAAGAGCGAATACTGTCGCTAACAATAATTGCTTCATAACCGCTACTCTTCGAGATGTGCAAGCTCCGCGTCTCCTTTCGGACGACGACGCGTCGCTAGCGAGAATAACTGCGCTATAATCGTTACAATAAAAATAACGTAACCCGCGCGACGTATTATATCAAAAAGACAGATCGATTGGGTCCCTGACTCTCCTTTAACGCGTAACATTCCCAAAGGACGCGTCTTAACGCAATAGACGTCAGCCACAACAACCTCGTCGTTGCCGCGACTACCCGACGCGCGAACGCGACCAGACGCGTCGATCCACGCGGAAAAGCCGCCGTGCGTCGACGCTAGGACGCTACGCCTGTTCTCAACCGCGCGAAAGACCTGAGTCGCAAGGTGCAAATCCGTCTCAGCCCCGTTCCGAAACCACCCGTCGTTCGAAATGCAAAGCAACGCGTCCGGATCGACGCCCAAATCGCGAAACCTCGAAAGCTGACGCGTTATAAAGTGCGGTATCGAGCTCTCGAAACATATGTGCGGCGCCAAACGATAATGCGCCGAAGAATCGTCCTGCGCGCTAACCTCGAAGAGAACGGGGCCGGAACCGCGACCGAGCGCCGTCTCCGCGCATACCGTCGTTATATTCCAAGATTTGGGGAAATAGCGCAAAAAAGGAACGTACTCCCCGAACATGACGAGATCTATCTTGTCGTAACGTCGAAAACTATCGGGAGATTCGGCAAGAATCGCGTTCGTTGGGGAATGCGTTAGACGACCGGAGCCAAGCGCGGCGAGATCCGATTCGTCGCCAAAATACGGTACGAAAATCGCCGAGTTATAGAACGTCGGCTCGCCGACAGGAGAGCCGACCCCGCCGCTAGCGCCTAGGATGACAGACGAGCGCAAACGCGTCGAGAGTTCGGCGAGTCGGCGACGCTGTTGACGAATCGCCAAACGAAAACGATTCAGACGATCGCGCGCAAGAGACTGGTCGCGAGCGCCGAAATACTCCGGATACCTTGCTTCCAACTCGGAAAGTTCCGCCGTCGGAACGCCCAGCTCTTGACTGCGGAAGTACTCAAAAAGAGGTCCGCAATCTTGAGTTAAATCCCAAAAAATACTATCGGATTTATGATAATAAGTTCCTTCCGGCCATATAATTACGTCGGGTCGCGGCGTCGTACGCGACGCCTCCGTCGCGAGCGCAAGGTAACGATCGGAAACCTCCACGTTCTTCTCGCGCGAGATTGGAAACCGATACGTCGTAGAATCTTGTAACAACGCGACTCGCAAAGGACGCGCGTTACGACCGCGCGCCTCGGCTTCCAACTCGTCCAACGACATAATGCGCGAGTAACCGAAGAGAAGATTCGCAAGTAGAACGAGGAATGCAAAGCTAACGTAACGCGAACCGTTGCCGCGTTGCGGCGTTCCAAAACCAAAACGTTGCATACCAAGTCCGTAAAGAGCGCCGACAAGGACTATCCAAGCCCCAACGCCATATTCGCCTAGAAGCTCGGCTAATTGAATTGAATAGCCCGAACGATACAACGCGTGCGAAAGACCGGCGAAGGAAAAGCCGCCCATAACGACGTTGCGCAACGCTTCGCAAGACGTCCAAGCTAAAGGCGCGGCAAGCCATAAAGGAAGGCGCAAAACGCGCGTCATAACGCGAGACTCGAAGATAAAGAGCGGAAAATAAAGCGCAAGGTAGCCGCTCAACGCAAGCCAACCGAGGATCGTCGCGGGATGAGGATAGCTCACCCAGACGACCGTCGTCAGCCAGAAGCACAACGACGCGAGCCAGTAGCGCCGATACTCGCCGCGCATTAGGACGCGAAACGGAAACGTCAGCGCGCGAACGAAAAAACGACCGTGAGAATGAGCGACAGGTTCGTGAGGGTCAACGCGACGAACTATCAAGTACGTCCAGAGCGCAGGCGCGAAAAAGATCGTGTATTTCAAGCCGATCGGCGGCAGCGAACAGTAATACACGACAAAAGAAACGATCGCGATCCAGAAGTCTGAATACTTTTTAAAATGCGCTTTCATAATTTATTCCGATTCCGCCTCCTCTGCTAACTGGCGCGAAGGACGTAACACAAGATTCCAGCCGCCGTCTCGAACTGCCGTTACTGAAAGGACGTCGCCACGACGATACGTACGCGACGAAACCCCGAGCGCGCAAGCGTCCTGAGCGCTCTCGTCGACGTCGCTGTAAAGAACGCCCTCGTACGCTACGTCGCTATCGAGGAAATCGAGCGGTACCGAAAAATGACGAGATTCGGAATTCGTTATCCCAGAAACGTACCAGACCTCGCCGGAACGACGCGCGAGCGTCAAAAACTCGCCGATCGCGCCCTGTAACGCGACCGTCGCGTCCCACGCGCAAGGAAGATCGCGCAAATAGTCCAAGCCTGGTTCACGACCGTAGACCTCGGGCAGATCGCAAAGACAACGCAAGGGAGAATCGAAGATCATACATAGCGCCAACTCGTGCGCTCGGGTGCCAACGACCATTGTGCTCGCATTCGCGCCGGTCTGCGATTTGAGAGGCTTGTACGTCTCGACGTGCGCGTTGCGAAAACCGCCGGGAGTGTAGTCGCACGGTCCAATTAGACCGCGCGTGTACGGCAAAGTAGCGACCTCTTCCATTGAAAGCGGCGCGTTGCGGAAATATTCGTTGCCGCGAACGCCCTCGCGCGTGATCTGGTTCGGATACGTGCGCTCAAGACCAGTTGGAACGTACATTCCGTGGAAATTCACGAGCAACTTGAGCTCCGACGCTACTTGAACCGTCTCCGTAAGCGCCGCGACCGTCTCCTGACTATGGCTGTTCATATGATCGATCTTAACGCCCTTGATTCCGTACGACGCAAGGTCGCCAAGAACCTCGCGCGGAGAACCCAAACGAATAAGGTGCGGCCAGTCGAGCCACATAATTAAACCGACCCCGCGCGAAGCCCCGTAATCAACGCATTCCCTGAGATCGAACTGTTCGTTGACCTGCAAACCGGCGCTCCAATCCCACTCGTCCAGTTGATTCTTACCTGGCGCCTTATACCATCCGGCGTCGACGAGCGTGTACTTCCAGCCCATCGACGCGGAGAAGTCGATAAACTCTTTGATACGGCGCGTTGAAATCTCGCGCTTACCTTTCGGAGCCCACCAGTCCCAGGACGAGTTGCCGGGCTCGACCCATGAGAAATCGCTCTCGTTCGCTCGCGCTACGTGCCGAACAAGCTCGCTATGGTTGATCAATTCGACCGCGTTCTCGGCAAGAATGATCACGCGCCAGGGCGAGTCTGCCGGAGCGCGGCGAACGACCGCGCAACGTCCGTCGTCCCGAGGCGTAAGACGCGTCGTAAGCGTGTGCGCGCGAGACGAAGAACCGCAAAAATTCACGCCGGACCAGTCGAGTAAATCTGATTCCGTTATCGCAGCGACGAAACCGGTTCCCAAAACGACGACTGGAGGTATAACGAAAGAGTCGCGCTCGGCGGAGGAAAGACGAGCGCGCTTGTAAAGACCCTCTTGGTTCGTATTGTAGCCCGGCATGAACGCCATATAGGCCTCGTAATCATGCTCGAACGAAAATTCCGTCTCCTCGCTTTCGATATAAAAATACCCGTCGGAGTCGACAAAAGAGGAATCCTCGGGGATCGCGTACCGAAACGCGACCCCTTCGTCGTAAACGCGAAATATCAATGTCAAACGCCGTCGCACGTCAGAACGAGCGGAAAGATCGAGCGCAAGTTCGTTGTAATGCGTCGTGTGTTGCGATTGCCGACCGCAACGATCCTCGCGAGAACGAACTGCGCTACGACGGTCAAGCCCGGTAAGAATCGCGTCCTCCAACGGCTCGCGCTCCAAAAACTTCAGACCAAGCGCCGAGTCGCTTAGCGCTACTTTGTCGTCGTACCCAACACAATAGCTCGCGCGACCTTGCTCCAACGTTACGGAAAGCGTTACGCGACCGTTCGGAGAAGTCGCGCTAAACGTCTCGCTACGCGCTGCGCTCGAAATAGCTAGAACGAGACAAAACGCTAAGAGCGAAGCGTAGCGAAAGAAAGAGGTAGGAAGTTGCATGAGGGCTCCTCGAGGAGAGTGAGTCGGAATCTACAATGGCGGCAAATTACAAAAAAACGTCGACGCTCAAACGGTAGAGGGTCGACGTTCACTATTCGCTAAACGCGTAGCGGAGAGGCGGCGACGCGTCAGTTACCAAGATCGGATATAGGATCGCTCGCGACCGTTATGCCAAAACGATCGCGAAGAACGGCGGTCAGTTCCGGCGTCCAGCACGCGGGCGCGTAAGGTCCAACGACAACCTTGCGACCTTGCGCGACAAGCGCGAGCGCGAGCGCCATCGACGCCTCGCCCCAAAGCGAAACGAAGAACGAAACGGGAGAATTCGACGCCGTGCGATCGAGTTCTGCGTCAAGTTCGGCGGCAAAGCGCAGCGCGGCGTTCGCGTCGCGTTCGCGACCAACGTCGATTACCTTCGGAACGTTATAGCTCGTTTGACTCGTTTGACCGACCGTAAATCGGAATTTCACGTCCCCGCACGTCAACACGACGCTCGTCTCCGGCAACGCGGCGAAGAGACGCTCAAAATAATCCGGTTCAGAAGAAGCAAAGTCCTGACCGCAGATCGCTATTACGCGCTTAAGTTGACCCGTGCGGTACGCGCGCGCAGCGCGATCGACCATGACTTCGAGCTGACGACCGCCAAACCCGACCGAGATCTTATCGCCAGGCTTAAAGCTAAGGAAACCGGACGAGTCCGTCGCCGCGCGTGAGACGAGCGTCATATTATAGTCGCCGTCCGCGTCGCGTGGGATCGTTTGAATCGACGCATAACGCGTCGGACGGCATGAAAAGACGTACGGCGCGTAAGAGTCGTCCGGCTCCTCTACGGGAGACGACGCCAAAACGCTAGAGCCGGGGAAACCGCCAAGTTCGTCGAGCTGATTGCGCCACGAGCCGCCGTAATGACCGACCAAACGACGATTCGAGGCAAAACATGGATACGCAAACGCCGCGATCGCTTCACCGCGCGTCCATACGTCTATCTGACTGTACTCCGCCTGCTTCAGCAACGCCGCCAGCGCGTCGAAATCGTCTCCCGAAAAGACGACGCAAGCGCCCTTGCGACGCGTCGTCGAAACGCTGTTCGGCGTGGGAGAACCGTACTGCGCAAGCGTCGCGCGCTCGAATATCTCAAGCGTCTGAGAAGCGATCGTGCCGACCTGAAGCGCCGTCTCACACAACGTCTCTTCGGAAAGTTCCTCGTCGGACAACGTCGCGAGAACGTCTAGCACGCCGTCAAGCGCGCTACGGTACTCCGCGCGCCACGATTCGACGTCGTCCTCGATCTTCTGCGCGCGAGCAAGATACTCCTCGCGCTTCTCCTTTCGTTCGCGTGGTTTCAGACTCTGCAGACTAGCGCGAACGCCCTCCGCGCGGTAACGCATCTCCTCCCACGCTTTCTTAGAGGGAGACGCGGAACGTAACGCCGTCGCCGCAACCCCGACAAGCCCGGATATGATCGTCTCATGCAATCCGAAACGCGTCGCTCCCCACGTCGCAAGACGCGTCTCAGGAAGATAGTTCGCTCCCTGCGCGATAAGATCTTGAATTAACTGCGCGTCCGGCTCCTCCATTGAGGCGACTCCGGCGCGAACCTGTCCCTCCAATTCGACGAGCGCGTCCTGAGTCGTCTCAGTCGTGAGAAATTCGACTAATTGCAGAATGTAGTCGCCCTTCAGAATCCATTTCGCGAGCGACGCGCTATCCATACAGGCGACCTCCGAAGACGCTTCCAACGCGTTCAGGATAAAGTCGTCGATCAGATCGCTACGATTGCCGCGCTCGCGCGCAACCACTGCTTTGCGCGCTATGAGCTTGCACCACCGCAACAACTGATATCTAAGGCTCGACGTCTGGGGCTCGCCTACTACGCGCGTGGCGCCAAACGCGGGTTCCGTACGATTCTCTAACATCATGCGCTACGTTCTTTCCTTATCAATCGCGCGAGCGTCGTCCATTAAGACCACGACGTCGCTTGAACTCTATAATAAATACTAAGGACGGTTGAACGTCTCCGCCGCATGCGCGTCAGATCGGCAAACCGTCCCTCTTCGTGCGAGTCGCGCGTCTGCGAAACTCGCCGCGTAGGCGTGCGACTACGAGCGCGCTTATTGCCTCCGCGCGCACACAACGCCTAGATTCTATTATAACCTTTATAACGAAAAAAGCAAATCAGAATTAATGAAAAGGAGATATTTTTCACGCCCTTTTCGCAAAAAAAACATCGCGCTACTTCGCTAAAATACGCAGTCTCACTAATTTCACATCGCAAAATTACTTCAAACTAAAATTAAACGTTTTAAGCGACTCGCTCAAACTAAACAATACATTTCGTCGGTCCAT
>ONJR01000111.1 GCA_900318195.1 uncultured Planctomycetota bacterium | reverse complement strand
CTCGCGCTCACGAACGGTTCGTCGACGTCGCAGGGCGGCGCGATTTACGCGAACGGCGCGAAACTGACGCTCGACGGCGTGAATATCGCGAACAGCGCGGCGAAGACGCTTGGCGGCGCGTTGTACGCGATGAACGGCGAGGTCGAGCTCGTTAATTCGCGCTTTATGAACAATACGGGTTCGATCGGTTCGGCGCTCTACTTTATGACGACTCCCGCGACGCTTGAGAACGTCTTCGTCTCCGGCAACGTCGGTACGACGGGCGCCGCCGTCATGGCGATGCAGAGCGAGCTTTCTGCGACGTTGAGCACGTTCGAGGGCAATGTTTCTAACGGTACGAGCGACTACTTCGGCGGCGGCGCGGTCGCGCTCTTCAGCAATTACGGTCAGCTTCCGTATCGTCCCGCAAACGCCACGTTCGACAACTGCTCCTTTATCGATAACGAAGCTGCGGTCAAGGGCGGCGGCGCGATCTCGACGAACGCCGGTCTCACGCTCACGATCACGAACAGCGTCTTCGAAGGCAATAAAGCGAAGACTTCTGGCGGCGCGATTAGCGTGCTGGGCTCGACGCTCAACGTCGTGAATTCGAGCTTCCGCGGCAATACGGCGGAAGGCGCCGGCGGCGCGATCTACGCGGGCGCGACGAATCTCGCGATCCGCAACGAAGAGACGAATAAGAACGAGACGACGAAGCTAGACGCGGCGGTAAGGATCGTTAATAGCGAGCTCGTCGAGAACGCGGCGTCTCAGGGCGGCGCGGTTTACTTCAACGACGCGACGAATTACTCGACTACGAACGTAACGATCGCGAACAATACGACGTCGCTCGAGATGTCCGGCGCGATCGACGCGTACGATTCCGCGATCGGCGAGCTATTTAACACGCTTGTAGCGCTCAATAACGGCGCGGACGTTTCGGCGGGCGAGATTTACGCGTACAACACCTTGTCGTCGTTCGACGACTGGGCGAACGTCGACGAAGCGATCAACTACGTCTTTAACCCAGACGAAGACGTCTTTGCCGACCTTGAGAACGGCGACTACTCGCTTTCGGATTACTCTCAGGCGAACGAGCGCGGCGACAGTTCTTACGTCGATTGGGAATACGACTTGACCGGCGCAACGGCGCGTATAATCGGCGAGCGCGTCGATATTGGCGCGTACGAGACGCTCAATCCGCAGCCTCACGAGGAAGGCGGAATCGTCGTAACGACGCTCGACGATACGATTAACTCCTACGACGGCTTGATCTCGCTACGCGAAGCGGTGGAAGTCTATTCCAAGGCGCGCGATACGATCACGTTCGATCCGTCGCTCAACGGTCAGACGATCACGCTGAGCGGTCGGCAGATCACAATACGTAAGAATCTCTCGATCGACGCTTCCGCTTTAGAAGACGGCATAACGATCGACGCGGCGGGCGCTTCGCGCGCGTTTATCGTACTGGGCACGTACAATCCTCGTACGGGCGCGGCGAACAAGTACGTGAACGTTTCCTTTACGAATACGACGATAGTGAACGGGGACGGCACGCTCTACCGAGGCGAGACGTACGACGACGTAATCCGCTCGAACTACGAATTCAAGGCGAACGGCGGCGCGATCTTCGCGTACGCGGCGAACCTTACGCTCACGAACGTAACGGCGCGCGACAACATAGCGTACGACGGCGGCGCCGTCTGGCACTACAGCGGCTCTCTGAAGATCGACGACTCGACGTTCGTCGGCAATACGGCGACGTACGAGGGCGGCGCGGTCTTCTCCGCGTTGCTGAACAGCTTCTCGAGCTCGAATACGACGTATAGCGCGAACGCGGCGCGTTACAGCGCGGGCGCGATCCGCTACGATCATATTCTCGGACCGACGTCGCTTACTGGCGTAACAATCACGGACAACGTTTCCGAGAACTTGGGCGGCGCGATTCATTCGACGAAGACGAAGCTCACGATATCTGATTCGACGATAACGGGCAATAGCGCGTCGTTGGGCGGCGGTCTTTCGACGAGAACGAACGCCACGACGACGATTGTGAACACGTCGCTTTCCGAGAATACGGCGACGACGGGCGGCGGCGCGCTCTATCTGGGCGGTGAAAACTGCTCGGTATCGCTCGACGAGACCTCGTTTGAGAATAATATGTCGACAGGCAGCACGTACGGCGGCGGCGCTATTTACGCGCGCAGTACGTCGACGTTGAACGTAACGAATACGACGTTCGTCGGCAATCAGTCGACGAAATTCTACGGGGGCGCGCTCGCAGTCGGTAGCGGCGCGACGGCGAATTTGGGCGTAGTCGAGTTCAAGTCGAACAGCGCGTTGCGCGGCGGCGCAATGTACAACTTCGGCGCGACGCTGGCGCTGTCAAGCGGCGTTGTCGTCGGTAATAGCGCGCAGATCGGCGGCGCGCTCTTTACGACGGGCGGCACGACGACGATCGGGTATACGGAATTCATCGGCAATAAGGCGTCGAATCAGGGCGGGGTCGAGTACTCTAACGGCGGTACGACGAAGTTTGTGAACTCCGTGCTCGTACAGAATACCGCGAAGACGCAGGGCGGCGCGATTTACGTGCAGACGGGCGCGATCGAGGCGTACAACAGTACGATCGCGGACAACGTAACGACGGCGGTCTACGCGAATAACGCAACGGCTAGCGCGAAGCTGGTGAATACGATCGTCGCGCGCAACAGCGGCTCGGACGTTGGCTTTAAGAACGGCGTTGTCTCGGGATATAGCGTCCTTTCGAGCTTTACCGATTGGAGCGAGGGCGCGAACAATATAGCGTACCGCGCGAACGAGCCTCTGTTCGCCGAGGACAGCTATGATCTCGCGATCACGGACTACGCGATTTCGCAGGCGATCAACGTCGGGGACGCGTCGCTACTGGACGGCTTGTCTTACGACTTCGAAGGTCGTCCGCGCGTCAATTCCGAGATCCTCGATATCGGCGCGTACGAAGCGCAGGGCGACTTCCGGATCGAAGAGCCCTCGATCGTCGTTACGACCTACGCGGATATCGTCAATCCTTACGACGGATTCATTTCATTGCGCGAAGCGGTCGAGCTGTACTCGGTCGCTGGCAATAAGATCACGTTCGATCCGTCGTTGAGCGGTCGCACCATCGTTATGAACGGCGAGCAGATCACGATTAATAAGAAGCTGACGATCGACGCGTCCATGCTCGAAGACGGTATTACGCTCGACGCGGGTTCGGCGTCGCGCGCGTTCCTGATTCACGGCAAGTTCAATGCGACGACGGGCGCGACGAGCGGCTATGCGAACGTAACGCTCAATAATCTCACGATTCTGAACGGCAATTCGACGGTCTACAAGAGCGGATCGATCGGATTCCCCGTGCTAGAGCAGTTCCGTACGAACGGCGGCGGTATCTTCGCGTACGCGGCGAATCTCACGCTCACGAACGTAACGATCGGCTCGAGCAAGGCGACCGATAAGGGCGGCGCGGTCTGGAGCTACGCAGGCAGTCTCACGATTAAGAACTCGACGTTTACCGGCAATGCGGCGAACAACGAGGGCGGCGCGGTCTATACCATGTTGCTGAACAGCTTCTCGAGCTCGAATTCGACTTACGCTAACAATAAGACGACGGCGTCGGGCGCGAGCGCGGGAGCTATCCGATTGAATCGCGTTAAGAGCGTCGCGACGATAACGGGCGACACGTTTAGCGGCAATAGCGCGGCGAAGACGGGCGGCGCGATTTACGCGAATAAGACGAACGCGACGATAACCGATACGACGTTTACCGGCAATAAAGCGTCGTTGGGCGGCGCGCTCGCTATGATAACGAGTAGCGCGATCACGGTGACGAACTCCTCGTATCTCTCGAACACGGCGACGACTGGCGGCGGCGCGTTCTACCTTGGCGGCGAAGTCAGTCGTCTGACGCTGGACGAGGTTCTTGTCGACGGTAATAAGTCGACCGGCTCCACGTACGGCGGCGGCGCGCTCTTTGCGCGCGACGCGTCGACCGTAACGGCGACGAATACGACGTTTACGAACAACGCTTCGACAAAGTACTTCGGCGGCGCGGTTACGCTTAATTCGGGTTCAGTCGGAACCTTTGCGAACGTAGAGTTTACGTCGAACAGCGCGTTGCGCGGCGGCGCGTTCTTCAACTACGGCGGAACCGCGACGATTTCGGAACATTCGACGTTCACGGGCAATACGGCGCAATTGGGCGGCGCGATCTTTACGATGGGCGGCGAGACGACGGTTCAGTACGGCGAGTTCGTTGGCAATACGGCGACGACGCAGGGCGGCGTGATCTACGCGAACGGCGGCAAGACGATCTTTGACGAATCGCTACTGGTCGGCAATACGTCGAAGAGCTACGGCGGCGCGATCTTTGTCCAGAAGGACGAGGTCGAGGCGCGCAATAGCACAATCTCGGGCAATAGCGGTTCGACGGTCTACTCGAGTACCGCGACGGCGACGGCGACGCTCGTTAATACGATTGTTGCGGTCAATAGCGGCGCCGACATGACGATCCGCAAGGGCAAGATCGAGGGCTACAACAACCTTACGAGCTTTACCGGCTGGACGTCCGGCTCCGACAACGTGGTTTACGACGCTTCGCAGCCGCTCTTCCAGGAAGGCGGGTACGCGCTCGCCGACGGTTCGCAAGCGATCGCGCTCGGCAATATCGATTTCGTCGAGGTCGACGTCGATTTCGCTGGGAACCCGCGCACGACCGACGGTAAGGTCGATATCGGCGCCTACCAGTACCAGGCGACGAGCGAGGGCGGCGACGAGACCTCGGAAGCGCTCCTCGACGAAGCGTTCGCCGAGCTAGCCTTCGACGAACTCGAATTCTAGTTCCGAATCCCCGTAAGCCTTGACTCAGCCGTCGACCGCGAATCTAGCGCGGTCGACGCGAATTAAAGAAGCCCGATCTCAATCTGCGGGGTCGGGCTTAGTTATTAAAAAAGCCCCGACGACGATCCAACTGACCGTCGCCGGGGCTTTTTCTATTCTCCAAACGCGCGTCTACAGTCGGTAGCGAATTTCGCCCCCGACGATCGTCATAACGGCGCGCCCCGTCATTTTGCGTCCGAGATAGGGCGAATTCGCGCTCTTCGAATGCAATTCCGACGTCGTAAAGACCCATTCGAGCGCCGGATCGATTATCGTAATATCGGCGTCGCGACCGATAAGGAGCGTTCCCTTATCGAGTCCGAGAATACGCGACGGATTCAGCGACATTTTCTCAACGAGTTGCGACCACGAGAGCAGGCCTGAGACGACGAGTTTTTCGATCATGAGCGGCAGCGCCGATTCAAGACCGATTATCCCGAAGGGCGCAACGTCGATTTCGCGATTCTTCTTTTCTTCAGAATGCGGCGCGTGATCCGTCGCAATGACGTCGATCGTACCGTCGACGAGCGCTTCGAGGCACGCTTGCACGTGGTGCTCGCTACGCAACGGAGGATTCATCTTGAAATTCGAGTCGAACGAGCGCAATTCATCGGCTGTGAGCGTTAAATGGTGCGGCGTAACCTCGGCGGTTACCTTAACTCCGCGCTCCTTCGCGCGACGAATCGAAGCGATCGCGCCGGCGGACGACACGTGCATAATGTGCAGTCTCGCGCCAACGCTCTCCGCGAGCGCTATGTCCCGCGTAACCATAATGTCCTCCGCGACCGCAGGAATACCGCGCAGACCCAAAAGGTTGGAGACACGACCTTCGTGCATGACCCCGCCTTTCGCGAGCGGCGCCGATTCCTCGTGGCAGAGAACCGCCTTATCGAACATTTTGCAGTATTCTAGCGCGCGGCGCATGAGTTCGGCGTCTTCGACCGACGAGCCGTCGTCGCTGCACGCGATCGCGCCGCTCTCGAAGAGAACGCCGAGTTCCGCGAGCTCTTCCCCCTTGCGACCCTTGCTAATACAGCACATCGGGTACACGTTGCAATGGCGCGCGCTCGCGGCGAGTTCGCGAATGAGCGAGACGTTCGCCTGCGTGTCGATCGGCGGGTTCGTATTCGGCGGGCAGGCGATCGAGGTAAAGCCGCCGGCGAGCGCCGCGAGGGAGCCGGTCGCGACCGTTTCCGCTTCCTCGTAGCCCGGTTCGCGTAGGTGAACGTGCATATCGACGAGTCCGGGCGTAACGATCTTACCCGACGCGTCGACGCGTTCGACGTCGGCTGGAATTTTGTCCGCGCTTGGATCGAGAGACGCTATTTTACCGTCGACGACGAGGAGATTGGCAATTCTATCAAGCTGTTGCGCCGGATCAACGACGCGTCCGTTTTCAATTAAAAGCGACATTGTCATCTTGTGAATTCACTTGTTTAGGAGGGAAAGCATTATTTCGCATTGCGTTCGGCGGCGGAAAGCGTCGCCCAGAGCGCCGCCATACGAACCGCAACCCCGTTCGTTACCTGTTCAAGAATCAACGACTGCGGACCGTCCGCGACGTCCGGCGTGATTTCGACCCCGCGATTAATAGGACCCGGCGCTAGAATTAACGCGTCCTTTTTACAGCGCGCGAGTCGTTCGCTGTTCATCGCGTAGAGATGCGCGTATTCCCTAATCGACGGGAACGGACGCACGACTTGACGTTCAAACTGTATGCGCAGGAGATTAAAGACGTCGACTTCTGGCAGAATGTCGTCGAGCGAGTACGAGACGCGCACGCCGAGCTCTTCCCAATAGTGCGAGACGAGGGTCGAGGGACCGCACACGATCGGTTTCGCGCCAAGTTTGAGCAACGCAAAGATATTCGAGCGCGCGACCCGACTGTGCGAAATATCGCCGACGAGCGCGACCGAAAGACCTTTAAAGGAGCCCAGACGCCGTCGAATCGTGAGGAGATCGAGGAGACCTTGAGTCGGATGTTCGTGCGTACCGTCCCCGGCGTTGACGACCGCGCAATTCTTGAGATTTTTCGCGAGAAGTTGCGGCGCGCCGGGGCACACGTGCCGTACGACGACCCCGTCGATTCCCATCGCTTGAATATTTTTCGCCGTGTCGACGATCGTTTCGCCCTTCGAGAGACTGCTCGTTGCGGCTGAGAAGTCGACGACGTCGGCGCCGAGTCGACGACCGGCTAGCCCGAAACTTGTGCGCGTCCGCGTCGAATTTTCAAAGAAGAGATTAACGATCGCTTTGCCCGACAATAGCGGTATTTTGCGTTGATTATCCGGCGAGTCCAAGACGTCGTTGCGGAAACGATCGGCGAGATCGAGGAGTAGAGTGATTTCGTCCGCCGAGAGGTCTTCTAGACCGAGTAGATGGGGACGCGTCCAGCCCGACGGCGCCGGTCCCCAATTGTCCTTATCGTATAGCATATTCGCGCTCCTAATTATCCGACGCAAAGTTCGCTCGCGCTCCGTTCCACGTCGATCAAACACTTTCACAATATTCTAGCGCTCTTTCGTTCGTTCGCTAGTAGCCCTTGAAAAAGATTGACGACCTTAGAAAAAGGTGAGGCGCTAGCCATTTAAATTACGCGATCCTTATAACGCGCGAACCGCGCACGAAAACGCGTTGATTTTCGTGTGCGGTTCGCATTGGAATCGACGGCGCTCCCAGCGTAGGTCAAAGCGCCTCAGACGTGTAAAGGGTGAAACTTTACGCTTCCGGCGCAGTCTCCGGCGCAGCCTCTGACGTAGCTTCCGGCGTAGTCTCCGGCGCAGTTTCCGGCGTAGTCTCTGGCGTAGTCTCTGGCGTAGTTTCCGGCGTAGTTTCCGGCGTAGTTTCCGGCGTAGTTTCCGGCGTAGTTTCCGGCGTAGTTTCCGGCGCAGTTTCCGGCGTAGTTTCCGGCGTAGTTTCCGGCGTAGTTTCCGGCGTAGCTTCCGGCGCAGTTTCCGGAGCAGTCTCGGGCGCAGCCTCTGACGTTGTTTCCGGCGCAGTTTCGGGAGCGGTCTCCGGCGCAGTTTCCGGCGCAGTCTCTGGCGTAGTTTCCGGCGCAGTCTCCGGCGCTTCGACCTGCTCGGGCTCGCGTTCTATTCCAGCGAGTCGCTCGACGAGCTCGGCGCGTTCGTTAGCGCCCGGGAGTTCGCTTGCGCGCAATCTTGCGGCGGCCGCGCGGGTTTCGCCCTGACTTTCAAGCGCGCGCGCGCGTAGATATTGCGCGGCGTGTCGGAAATCGTTCCCCATCTCGTCGGGATGAGCGCGATTGATGCGCAATGATTCGTCGTCTAGTCGCTTAATAACGGCGTCCTCCGCAGCTTTTAGCGCCGCTTTCGCCGCCTCGATTTTCCCGGGCTCGGCGCCTTCGTCTTCTAGGCTTCGGAGATCGTCTTTGAGCTGTTCGCAACTTGCGTCGGAGAGCAGCGCAAGGTAATAGCTCGTAATGATCTTAACGTATCGCTTAGCGGCGATCTCCATCTGATATTCCATGGTCGTTTGCGCGGCGCGACGTTGCAGATCCTCTTGCGAGTACTGCGCCTGCTGGCTCGCGAGGTACTCGGTAAAGTTCCGTACGTCCTCGGCGACTAGTTTGGGAATCTGCATTTCCAGCTGACGTAGCGCGCGTTCGGAGGTGCGACTTTGCGTGAACCAGGTCGCGGCGCCGTTCTCCGCTTGGAATTGTCCGCGAAGATACTGGATTTTACCGATCCATAGCGGCGCGACGAGCGTCTTTTTCGACCCGGACGCCTCGCCGGCGAAGTCGGTCGTGTCACCGTACGCTTTCACGTCGGTATTAGTGGCGTCGGCGCCCTTGTCGGTCGACGCGTTGACTTCGAGATTGCCGTTCGCGCTCGAATCGAGCGGCAGCATATAGACTCGCGTTAGCGCTTCCGATTCGAATGGGAAGAGGAGATGCTCGAGGATCGGCGCGGTTGCTTCGTGCAGGCGCTTGACGTCGACGATTCCGTCGAGTTCGAGAATGCGCGTTTTTTGCGCGTTGAACGGGGTCGCTAGCACCGTGTTGACGTTGCCGCTGAATTCCTCTTCGAGTGGCAGCATTCTAGCGGCGACGAGGAACGGCGACGAGGGCGCGTAGGCGACCATCTTCTGGAAGTCTGCCGCGGTCGCGTTATAGGGCGCGTTCGGACGATCGAATTTCCGCAGAATATCGTCGTTAGCCGCGACTTCCGATAGGGTCGCGATCTTATCGTATACGAGTTCGGGCGCGAGTCGCAAGGCGTCTTGCGCGGCGCTTGGGAAGGGTAACGCGAGTTCGGGCGAGAAGAGATAGGTCTCGCCGTTGAGTCGTACGCCGACGACGAGGGGGAAGGGTCGTTCGGCGTTAGGATCGTAATTTTCCGGTCGCAGTATGAAGGCGTCGAGGCGATGCTGGCGCAGGAGTTCGATAAATATGATCGCGCGATCGATCGGCGAGCCCTGACTGAGTAGTAGGGTCTGCCATTCTAGTTGCGCGATCGGTCCAGCCGGACCTGGCACGTGAGTTGAGAGCGCGACGTTTTTAACGGACCAGTCGAATAGCTTTTGAACGATCGCCATATCGTCCTGATTGCGTCCTTTCGCCCAGGTAAAGACGTCGCGGAACCATATTTGCGAGCGGAGATAGTCGGCGTCTTGCGGTAGGAAGATCTTTTCGTCGAGTTTGCAGAGTCGCGCGAAATCGACGAGTCCTTCGTTGAGCGCGCCGAAGTTGTAGTACTGGTAGCCGGGCGCCTGCGAAATCTGCTTGATCTGGGTCGTAAAGGTCTCGGTTGCGTCGGCGAACTGGAATTCACGCGCGCCTTCCAGTTTGCCGGCGAACTCGTCGCAGAACATAACGAAACGATTGAGCGCGTCCGAGCGCAGTTGCGCGGCGAGCGGCGCGAGTTGTTCCTTAACGCGCGCTATCGTCTGCTGCAGTTCGGAGCAGTCGTCGTCCGTCGCGGTCGGCGGGTCCGCTAGAAAGCGCTGAACGAGTTCGTTTGCGCGCTGCGCCGAGCTTGCGAGCGCTTGGCAGTCGTCGCCGATCTGCTCGTATTCCGCGTCCTGCTCGAAGTCGATCGATTCCTCGCGCCCGGCGAGCCACGGACTAAGTCG
>ONJR01000143.1 GCA_900318195.1 uncultured Planctomycetota bacterium | reverse complement strand
CTCGTTAAAATGGAAGATAAGAAGGACGGGAAAACGCGCGTCGAGTACACTGCTTCCGTTATGGCGGGGGACGGAACGAAAATCGACGAAATTATCGATCGACTGCGCGGCGAAATCTTTACGTCGACGCTCCTTCGCGAAGGCGATATTAGCGACGCCGCCTTTGCGTTTAGTCTTGCGTTGCGCAGTCGTTATAACTTCGAAGTCGCGAGCGCGAACAACTTCAAAGTACAGGCGAATCGCCTCGCGACGACGACGCCAGACTACAAGATCCCCGCCCTACTCTGTTTCGCGCGCGACGAGGCGGAACAGAACGAGCTCGGTAAACAGCTCGCTCAGGCGACGCAAGTCGACGAATGGAAGAATATCGTCTTTATCGACGCGTCGGAAGTCGTCGTGGGAGAAGAGCGGTTCGAGGAGTACCTCTCGCAAGCGGCTCAGGAGGAATACTGGCGTCCGACCGATCCTAAAACCGCAGATAGTAAAGGCGAACAGAAGCGAGCTATTCTCTCTGATTGGAAAAAAGACATTCTCGACGGCTCCTTCCGCGTCGCAACGCTACGTAGCGGCGATTACAGAACGCGCTGCGCCAGTAAGAAACTCCTCGAAGAGACGCTCGCGCACGTCGTGCGAATGCAGTATCCCTACGTATTCGACGACGCGAAGGTTACCGACTTCTTCTTTAAGGCGACGCAATTACCGGCCGGAGCCAAGCTCGGAATTCAAGAGAAGAGTGAAAGCGCATACGCCGAAAAGGCAATTGCCGCGCTCATCGGTAATGTCAAAGGCGTCGAAAAATATTGGGAGATCTACAGCGAAGAGCCGATTTCCAAGCTCAAGGTCATTGTGGACGAGTTCATCAAGCAGAAGTTCGAGAGCGACGGACGCGTCGATATTAGTAAGATCTTCGAACTGCTTGAAGGACAGGGCTTTATGCCGATCAACTTGTACGCCTACCTAACGGGCTTCCTCCTCAAGGAATACTCGGAGGGGTCGAAATACGACTATTCAGTCGGCGCGGTCGGCGAAAGCGCGGGGAGTATGACCATTGAGCGTTTGGGAACCGATATCGGCGACTGCATTAAGCAAGCGATCACGCCGGAAAAGAAGGGCTTTAAGGATCGCTATATTTCCATTATGTCCCCAGGACAGAAGCGTTTTATCGAATTCTGCAATAAGGTCTTCGGTATCTCGTCGAATAAGGTCGAGTTAGCGGCGAACAATATGCGCAATCGGTTTAAGGAACTCGCGCCGATATGGTGCTATAAGACGTTGTCGGGCGCGAAGGAACTTGGAGATCTTCTGGAAGCGCTCGCGGAGGTCGCAAGTTCGCGCGGTAAGAGCGACGCGGTGAGTAGTAAAGCGTCCCTATTCGGCGAGAAACTCACGAAAGACGCGCTCTTCAATAAGTTCAAGTCGCTCTTCACCGTCGAGAACGGCTCCAACGGAATTAAGGCGGCGCTGAAAGAATACCGCGAAGGGGAAATCTTTACCCTAGCGAGCGAGCTCGGCGTCTCGGAAAGCGCGCTCGTCGACGCCGTTAAGCGACGTATTAGCTCTGGAGAAGCGTCCTGGCTATGGGACGAGGAGACGGGCAAACAAGAGTTCGACAAGATCCTGCTGGAATATAAGATCATGCTCGCGAGCGCGCAGATTACGGTTAAAACGACGTCCTTTAAGGAGTGCGTCGACCAATGGCAGGATTTCGCGTGGAAACTGCGCGCGCCGCTAGAAATCTGCAAAACGCAAGCGCCGCAATTAGCGGAATTCTTTGACGCGCTCGAATGCATTGCGCGAGATCGACAACTACCGGAAGAGCGACGCGAAATCTTCCTCGATTCCATTGAGCGATACGTCGAGGATATCAAAGCGCTCAAAGGCGAAAAGATCAAGGCGATTCTCGGCGACTACTGCAAAGCGTGCGGACTAGCCTTCGGAGATTCAGAACTCGATTCACTCTACGGCAAGTTGCCGAAGGAATCCTTCCTACTCTCCTCGGTCGATTATCAAAAGCAGTTAAAAGACGCCGCAGCGGAAATTGCGCACAATCAGGAACGCGTTAAACTACTCGACAAATGGCGAGAACTCACCGAAACGACCTCGCCGAAAGAATGGGCTAGTATGTACCGAACGCCTATTATCGCGCTCGTGCCAAAGGATTTACGCCAGGACGCTCTAAGACTATTCAACGCGCTAGAGAACCCCGCAGCGTCGAGCGCCGAAGTAAAGTTCGCGCTCGAGTTCATTAGCTCGGAGCCGAAATTCATCGAGGATCTCAAAGATCAAGAGAAACGCGAAAAGGCGTTCGTCGCTGCGATCGTCGGACGATTTGAGCCCGTCGTTCGCGATACCGAAGCCCTGAGAAATTACCTGTATCGAAAGGGTTTCGACAAACCGAACGAATGGATCGGAAGAGTCGAGGGAGACGTTAAAGAGTTCGCTAAAATCCAATATTATGATTCGGGCTACGAAAACGTCAAACGCGAAATCGACGATATGTCCCCGCAAGAGGCGAAAGAACTCCTTAAGAAGCTCGTCGAGAAGGACGTCGAGGTCGGCGTCTCTATTATTGCCAATAAAGGAAAGCAGTCGTGAAAACTGTTACGGTAGAAGAAGCAATCATCCTCATCCGGAACTACTTAGAAAACGCCGTCGACCAGCCGTTCTTCGTCTCGGTCGACGGAACGGAGGAGTATCGCGAGATTTACAATAACTGCCCTATGACCGACGTCGTGCGCGTTAGCGACCAGTGCGAACTCGACGACGTATGGCCGAGCGTCGACAAACTACGCGCCGCCGTCGCCAACGTGCGCGATCGCGCGACCGCGTTAGGAATCGGCGATCTCGTCGCGCTAGGAGGCTCGAAAAGGGCTATTACCGCGATTAAAGGGCTCTATCTGAAGCCGGGCGGCAAGCTCGTCGTACTATGTCGAGGGGTAAGAGCGCTACTCGATCAGGAGAGCGAGGACGATCCGAAGTTCAATTCCAGGCGCTACTGTCGAGTCGATTCGACGTTGAGTTACGTCGTAACGCGGGTCGAACCGGGTCAGTCCTTCGACTCGATCGCGAACGACAAGCCGAAGTACGCCGGGTTCAAGGAGCTCTTGCGCGCGCTCGAGGACGGCGCGGGGGATCGGCTGTACGTCAGTTCCGCGCTGCCGATTACGGTCAATACGGAAATCGCGACCGCGTACGCGGCGCTCGTCGAGACGCGACCGGAATTCGGAAAGTACCCGGAGGAAGCGCTCGACGCGGAGCAATGGCGCGAACTCGCGATCGATCCGAGCCTGGAAGGCTACAACGACCTGCACTGGCGCAACTATCTCAAACGATACGGCGTCGCGCAGAGTAATCCGTATTTCGCGCTCGTCTATAAGAACGCGCGGAATTACCAAGCGTACCGTCGCCGACTCTTCAACGCGCTACTCGACGTCGACGTGAACGCGCCGGAGTTCAACGCGCTGTATAACGCGCGCAAGACGATTCTAGAAGACTTGCCGAAGAAGGAGCTCGAACGGGAAATCCATCGCTATCTAGGCGAAACGAACAGTAAGGAGAAAAAGCGCTTTCGATACCTTACCGACGTCACGCGCGGCGAACGTAACGCGGTCGTCGGCGCAATCGCCGATCTGCAAGAAATACCACAAGAGCTGGCGAACGTATATCCCGCGCTATACCAATACGCTTCGCGATACGAATTCGTCGATTCGCAAGTCGCCGAAGACGTTACGGAATACTTCGACGAGTATAAACGTTGCAAACTATTCAATAGAGTAAGCGCCGCCCTACTCGACCGCGTCAACGCGAACGCGCTCGCTAATCCGCGACCGTACCAAACCTTCGCGTCCCGAGAGGAGATCGTCGGCGCGCGCAAGAGCGCGCAATGCAAGTTGTATTGGCTCGACGCGTTGGGTGTAGAATACCTCGCGTTCATCTGCAAAAAGGCGCGCGAGCTCAAACTGAAACTCGACGTCGCCGTTGGCTACGCGTCCCTACCGTCTACGACAGAATGGAACGACGCGTTTTATCGCAACTGGCAAGGAGATAAGTTCGGTAAAAACGGACGGCTCGACGACCTCCTCCACGAAGTCGAAAACGTCAACTACAACGACGCGTCCTACTACATGGTCGACGCGCTCGAAATTATCGAGAGCGCGCTCGAGGAGATTCGCGCGGAACTCGACGAAGGAAAAGCGCGACGCGTTATGCTCGTTTCAGACCACGGCGCGACCCGCGCGCCAGCTATTATCGACCCGAAACGTCAACGGCGTCTGGAAACAGAAGAAGCCAACGGCTGTAGCGGCGGACGATGCGCGCCCGTCGACGCGAACGCGAAAAAGCCCGACGTCGCCGCAGAGGAGAACGGATTCTGGTCCCTCGCCAACTACGATCGCTTTAAGGGCGGCTCCCTGCAAGGACGCGAAGCGCACGGCGGCGCGACCCTAGAGGAAGTCTTGGTTCCGATTATC
This sequence comes from uncultured Planctomycetota bacterium, assembly GCA_900318195.1. Classification (GTDB taxonomy): domain Bacteria; phylum Planctomycetota; class Planctomycetia; order Pirellulales; family Thermoguttaceae; genus RUG369. The sequence continues at coordinate 83 of ONJR01000143.1, read as the reverse complement.
GTCTTTAGTCTACTCGAGAACGCCGTTGAACTGACGTTGCTGACAAACGACGACGCAATCGTCAAAGACAGAGACAAGCCGAT
>ONJR01000109.1 GCA_900318195.1 uncultured Planctomycetota bacterium | reverse complement strand
CTGGAAAAAGAGCGCTTCAGACAACTCCAAGAGAGCGTCGCGGACAAGGACGAGATGGAGCCTGTCGACGACGAGAGCTTTTTTGGCAAGTCCGACGAGATCAAGCCTAGATTCCGGGACAAGAAAGGGAAGTTTATAGGAGACGAGGAAAGCTTTTGGAAATACGTCTTTTCTACGGCTGGAGACTACGACGTCAATGAAACGAACGCAATAAAGCACTCTTTAAAGTTATTACCGCAATCCGAAAAGAGCGCGGTGGAGTACGCGAATGGCTGCTTATCTGACGCACCTTTAATAACCGACGACGTATTCTTACATTTTTGCGAATACAAGGCGCGCGAAACTCCACAGGTCGACGACGTAACGATTCCCGCATTCCTCGCGCCGATAGTCGACTCGATACGCGAGTCAATAGATATTCCAAAGGTCTCGATCGCGTGCGTTCTAATAGCCGTTTTTGGCGGCTTTTTAGGCGGTCGCGCGTCGGTTCGGTTCGGCGCGCACAAGGCGACGCCGTACCTGTTTCTAATATTGTTCGGGGAGCCGGACACTGGAAAGAGCACACTACTAAAGATTGCACAGCGGCGGCTCTACGAACTCGAAGAAGACACACGAGAGCCGGACTTCACGATATTGGCGAAGGCTAAAGCGGATTTTCTCGCGGATAAAATCGACAAGGATGAATGGACGCGCATCAAGGAAGAATACGATAGAGCTAGCGCGCCGCCTCACACCTACGTAGCGTCGCGCTATATTAGCGGCGAGTCGACAGTAGCGACGTTAGGCGATAACGTCGAACGTGCGCGCGCGTTCGGAATGCGGTTTACTACCGACTCATACGAGGTTGGTTATATTCCAGACGTCGCGCCGGGGTGTATTGTTAGCGACGACGAGTCTGGTTTACTAGGACGACGTGTTTTCGACGACTTCGCACGATCACAGCTTCGCATGATAACGCGGTTGATAGAAGGTACGTGTCAATTAAACGAATTATCGATGAATGACCGCCGCTCTAAACGAAAATCCAGTAACGTTAAAATCGGCGCGGCTTTTATCCAGGCAATTCAACCGAAGGCGTGTTCGATCTTTACTGACGACTACGCGCGAAACCAGGGCGGCGTTGCGCGTGCGATCGTGTTGCCCTTCACGAGCGGAAGATCGAACGAACGCACGATTAAGATGGACGACTATTACAAGCTCTTTCAACCGATACGATCGGCGATCTATGGACTCGACGAGGGCGCGTCTGCGTTATACATTGCGCGCCGGGATGAGATCGACAACGCAAAAAACGATATTTCAGACTCATTCTCACGGTACCAACTATCGAAGATGAAGATGACAACGCTCCAGCTTGCGCTCATCTTTCATTGTATGCAAGAGGTCGCGAGAGGTAGAGCTGAAAACCCGAACTTGGCTATTTCCGCTGATACAATGCGCCTCGCGATAGAGTTTGGAAAACAGTTGCTAAAAGCTGACGAGTGGTCTATGACGCTGAACGGCGAAGCGCCGTTGTCTAACGACGAGACGCAGGTCTTGAACTGGTTAAAGTCGAATAGCTATGAATGGTGGACGCCGTCGGAGATGAAGGACTACAACAAGGGGACGCGCTCTCGCGTCGGCGCGCGCGTCTCATGCTTCGACAGTGCGGTGAAGAAACAGAATGTGATCGACTCTTTGGTAAAAAAAGAGCTGATAGTAGTAGGGTTCCTAGAACACGAAAACAAGATTCATCTAGTGGGGAAACAATGCCGAAACTAAAATCGAAGGTGCGCAACGGGAAGATTACAGGATACCAGTACGTGGTATCGACTGGAAAGAGAAAAGGAAAGACTGTCTACTTTCCACTGTCGGAATATACGTTAGGCGAGATAATGACATTCCGCGAATTACTCAACCAGATCGAAAAAGAGCTAGCGTCGGAATACCACGCTATCAATCCGTGGACGCTCGCGAAACTAAAAGACACTCCCACTCTATTCAGTCGACTAACGAGACACGGCTTTTTGGACATACCACACGCCGAACTATGGACGCTAAGACAGTTGTATCGCGCATTCATTGAGGAACGGTGTAGGGGACTGAAAGAAGGAACGATTGAGAACTACAACAGCGCCTTCACGCGACTTTATGAATATTTTGGCGACGTCACACTCGACCGTCTCGACCAGCGCGCGCTCGTAACATATATAGAGACGCTCGACCGAAAAGTTGCGACGTCGGAAATTTCAGACCAAACAGTGGTTGGTTATCTTCACCGATTAAACACTTTCTTTCGGTGGGGAGTTGAACGCGGCGCGCTTGAAAGTAACCCGCTCGACGGGCTCTCTAAACGGAAATGGCGCGGCAAGGACGACGTGCCGTATATCGGAAAGAATACGATTAAAACCGTGTTTGAAGTATGCGACACTATGGACGCCGGACTCGAATACAAACTACTCTTTGCGCTCGCGCGGTTCCAAGGTCTACGCATTCCTAGTGAAGCGGCGCCGTTAAAATGGTCTGACCTTAAAGGTGGACGACTCCACATCACAAGCCCAAAGACAGAGCACGTCGGCAAGAGCTCGCGCAATATGCCGATACAACCGGAGACGCTCGAGATCTGGAACGAACTACGCGCACAGAGCCCGCACGATCAAGTTTTTGTGTTTCGCGCCCTCTTACCGAAGCTCCAAAAGAAAACACACGCAAAAGCCTTAAAGGACGCACTGGAGCGGTTCGGCGTTCCAATATGGAACGACTTCTTTCACGCATTACGAAAAAATCTTCTCTCGGACGCGGCGGCGACCGGAGTTGACGTTACTACGATCTGCAGATGGACGGGGAACACTCCACCAGTCGCGGCAGAGCATTATCTACGCGAGACGGCGGCAACTGTAAAACGCATCACAATAGGAGACGACGACGATTTTTCTAACGTCTCCTGTCTGACACCGTGTTTTACCGACTCAAACGATAGAGGAGACGAAAGAGACGGAGGAGACGAACAGAATAGCGCCCCCGCATAAAAAAGAGCGCCCCCGGTGTTGTCCCCAAGGGCTAGACATAGGGGCGAAATAAGGTACAATAAAGGGGGCAACGACGAAACGAGACGAGTACCGCTCGACTCGTAAAACGGCGAAGGAAACGATAAAAAAAGGACTTTCCAGAGCAATCCGAAAAGTCCTATAAGCACGCCCGAAGGGATTCGAACCCCCAACCCTCGGTTCCGAAGACCGATGCGCTATCCAATTGAGCCACGGGCGCTTCCTTACCGCGTCTTTCAACGCGCCAAGTGTTTTTGATTATAACAATTTTTTCGCGATTGGCAAGGGGAAAACTTTTTCATGGCATGAAAATAACCGGATTGACGTTATCCGGCTTGTGCGAGATCGATTTGCCGCGCGGTTTCCAGGAGATCGAAGGGCTTTTCATTTTCTCTGTAGGATATGATAATATCGGCGAACGCTTCTTGCTGTTCAACACGCGCGTATCCGTGTCGTACGAGTTCGAGAATAGCGAGGAAGATTCCGATGAGAGTCGCCTTGCGATCAGCGGCGGCGAACATAGCGGTAAAGCGTACGGTTCGTTCTCGTTTGAGTCGTGAGTATACGCGCTGAATGTGTACTTCGGTTGGTGTGTCCTCGCGCTTCATTGCGTGCTTAAAGACCGGCTCTTTCTCCCTTAGTATTCGCGCAAATGCGCCGACCAAATCCCACAACTCGACGTCTTGTATCGGTTCCTCAGCGAAATTGCGCGACTTAACAGGGACGTCGTTCGCTAGTCTCGGGTACCGACGTTGCCATCTGCGCCCTCGCTCTTCTAGCATTCCGGCATTTTCACAGAATTTTCGATACGCGAGCAACTGGACAACGAGATCCTTTCGCGGATCCTCTATCTCTTCCGTCTCGCGCTCCTCTTCGCGCGGCAACGCTTGAAACGACTTGATCTCAATGAGCATGCTCGCCATCGTTATGAACTCGCCGATCGTCTCCAGATTCAACGCCTGCAACGCGTCGATAAAGAGTAAAAACTGCTCTGTAACCTCCGCGATCGGTATGTCAAAGACGTCCAGCTCCCGCTTGCGTACGAGATATAATAGTAAATCGACCGGTCCGCAAAACGCGTCCAGCTTAACCGCAAACATCGCGCTACCCCTCCCTGGATGTGTCGCTCGCTTGATACCGCGCGCCTCGTCAAGCCGACGCGCGCCGCCCAGGTTCGTCGAATTCCGTAAACTTAAAATCTGCGCCGACTCGACTCGAATTCTGATCGCTAGCCGAACGTCCCAGCGCCAACGAGGTCGATTCCAACGCTTCGCCCAACGCGTCCGCCGCACGACACGCGCGCAAGGTTAGCGCTTCCAGCTCCGCGCGCTTCGCGTCTAACTCTGCGCTCACGCGCTCGCTCAACGCCGCTAAATCGCGCTCGCGCTGAACCAGCTCCTCGCGCGCCGCACGACCGCACGATTGCGCGCGCTCTGACCGCATATTAAAATAATGAAACAACGACCCCAGCGTGATCGCGCCTCCTATGGACGTCGCGCCAAGCGATAATAATACTAACACCTGCATGATTGTACGCTACTCGCTAAACCAATCTGACTCCGGAACAAGCTCCGTCTTCGTTCCGTTTGCTCCTATCTTACTCTATATCGAACTCCTGAACAAGACGTCTTTTTACCCATTGCGCCCGCGCGCGCCAAGCGCTATCATATACGTGAACCGCGCGCCGCGCGACCGATCAATCACTCGAAAAGGATCGACGCCATGAAATTATCAAATTCGCTTAACAACGCCATGCTCGCTCTCGCTCTCTCCGCGTTAATCTGCGCCGAACGAAGCGCGTTGGCGCAAAACCTTCAAATAGACGCGAGTTTTCCAGGAGGCAATATCATTGTGAACGACGTCTCCAACGACGGCGTCGTTACGCTCCAGCCCGATTTGCGCGATACCGAAGGGGATTGGTTCTACTCCGCTTTTCGCGTGCGTAACGCGCAAGGACGTAAAATTACTTTTCAATTTACCAGCCCTAATAAAATCGGTCCGCGCGGACCAGCCGTTTCAAAGGATTCTGGCAAGACCTGGGAATGGCTGAATCCTACCCCTGACGCCGACTCGCAACGCTTCCTGTACGAATTCGAATCTGATGAATCCGAAACCTACTTTGCTATTTGTCCAATCTATACCAGCGCAAATTGGCTCGACTTTCTCAATCGATTTCGTAATCGCCCAGAGTTCACGCCAGGAATTCTATGTCGCGCGCGTAACGGCGCCGACGTCGATATGCTCCAAATTATGCCGACCGACGAACGTAGCGCGCGCGTTGCCGTCGTCATGACGGCGCGTCATCACTGTTGCGAGGCGGTCGCCAGCTTCGTACTCGAAGGCGCGATCGAAGCTGTGATGGAAAACGACGAATACGGACGATGGCTACGTGAGAATTGCTCGTTTCTCATTATACCCATGGTTGACCAGCCGGGCGTGGAGGCTGGAGATCAGGGAAAGAATCGAAGACCTCATGACCACAATCGTGATTACGCGCAGGAAATTTACCCGTCAATTCGAGCCCTCAAGGAAAAAATCATTGCCGATTTCTCCGATATGCCGCTCGTTTTTCTCGATTGGCACGATCCATGGATTCGAGGCGGCGTCTACAACGAAAGGATATACTCGCCCGAGCCGGACGACCCGAACGGCGCGCGAGAACTCAAGCGTTTCTCTCTCGAACTCGAACGTCAACAGCGTGGAAAAACTTTGCCCTACGAGGAAGCTTACAATCTCCCCTTTGGCGTCAACTGGAATACCAAAAACAACTACGAACGACCAGAAGGAGAACGCCCGACGCTCTCGTCGAAATATTGGGCGCTAACTCTACCGAACGTACTTTTCGCCGGAACCTACGAAATTCCCTATGCGAATGCGAGCGACGTGGAAGTTACTCCCGACGCGGCGCGCGAATTCGGACGCTCTGCCGCACGCGCGCTCTGCGACTACCTGCGCTCCAAACTCGACGTCGATACGAAGTAAACGAAAGACGTTTGACGCCATACTGCTATTATTACGTTCGGACGCGCTTGCCAGTCAGACTACGATTGTGTACAATATGAACGTAGTTTTGACGCGTCGAGCTCACGAAGGCGCGTTAGCGCTGGTCAACTCGGCGGCGCGCCGGGTAACGATAGGGAATAGAAACATGGTGAAACGTAAACAGACGTCAGACGAAGCGTGCGAGCCGGTAAAACATCTTCAGTTGATTCAGGAGCTCCGCTTGCTCGACGACGCCTTTATGCGAATGGTTCTCATGCGTAATCGCGCGGCGGTGCGCGATATTCTGCGCGTTATTACAAAACGAGACGATTTGAAGATCTGTAGCGTGCGAACGCAACAGACCTACTCTAATCTCCTCAAGCACGGCGTGCAATTGGACGTCCTTGCCAAGGACGCGCAGGGTAGATACTATAATATCGAGATTCAGCGCGATAATAGCGGCGCGTCTCCCAGGCGCGCGCGGTATAACTTCGCCGCTATCGATTGGAATAATTTCAAGGGCGGGATCGACTACAGATTACTCCCAGAGACATGGGTTATTTTCATAACGGAACATCGCGTCTTTGGGAAAGGTGAACCCGTTGTGTTCGCCAGACGAAGATTTGACGACGGTACCTTGCTTGACGACGGTCAAGTGGTATGTTACGTCGATGCGTCGTATGACGGCGACGACGATCTTGGTCGTCTCATGCACGATTTCCGTGAATCCGATCCAGATAAGATGAACTTTAAATCGCTCGCGCAGCGCGCAAGGTGGATTAAGAAAGAAAGAAAAGGACTGATCAAAATGAGTAGTGTGCTGGAGAAATTCTG
>ONJR01000082.1 GCA_900318195.1 uncultured Planctomycetota bacterium | reverse complement strand
AGCTGTCGAGATCGAGATCCGCAAAATTAGCGGAAATTCGATCGACAGTATCGTCGAACGCATACGCGCGCTGCGGAGGTTCCGAAGGCGTCGCGTCCGACGCGGGCTCCTCGGCTACGGGCGCCGGCTCGGACTCCTCGTCGTCGGACTCGAACACATTCTGAGCGTTCCCCGACGTCGCGGGCGCGTCCTCCGTCGTCGTCGATAAGCCCATCGTCGGGATTCCCCCCATGGTCGGCGCCACCCCCATGGTCGGCGCCACCCCCATGGTCGGCGCCGCGTCCTCATCGGGCTCCTCCGGCGTCTGGGCTTCGGGAACGTCGCTCTCGGGTTCGTCCGCCTCCGGCGCGGCGGTGGCGACGGTCGGTTCGGGCGTCGGTTCCGTTTCGGGTCGTTCCCCTTCCTTCCACGTCGGGTTCGCGTATCGCTCAACCTCCGAGACCTGCTCGCGCTTCGGCGTTCTCGCGACGCACACCGCCACGACGAGCGCAATCGCAAGCGCGGCAAGACATCCCGCCGCAACCAACTTAACGCGCAACGGCTGGCGCTCGTCCGGCGGCGCGGCGCCGCGTCCGTCGAGCGCGAGCGAGTACGTCGCGTCCTGAACCGGCGCGCTCGCTACAGCGCCGCCCGGCGCCGTAGGAATCGGCAACGCGGCGGCGGACTCGAACGGACGCGACGCCGTTACGTAGCCGCGAGCGTCCGGACTCGCCTCGCCCAGTTGCGCTAAGATCTCGCGCGCCGGAACGCTCTCCCCGTCCGCCAAGACGCTCGCGTCCGGCGATATGAACCCGCGACGCACAAGTATAAACAACTGCTCCGCCGTTACGGGTCTAAGAACGCCCCTGTATTCTACAACTAGATTCTCCATTAGCCGCCACTCATTAAAAGCGTTCACACATATGTCGTCTACTTTGTTTCAGACCCCAGAACTAAAGGCTGTTTCAGAATAACTTCGCCGGTCGCCTCACTATACGCCCAAAATTCAAGATTCTTCACAAGGATAAAATTTTCCGTTCCAGTTTCACTGTTGCTACCGCTACTACTGTAGTCACCACTCTGTACAGAAGTGTATTTGTCCTTGCCGATTGCCACATAGTCGGGATTAAAAACAAGGAGAGCATTCGTTTTATTCTTGAGGTATTTCGCCTTCTCAGGAGTCATCTCAATCGAGACGGACTGCGCAAAAGCTGTTTTTGGAGCCATACTATACGCTGTAAAAGTAGACCACACGACAACTTCATATTTGTCCCCGTATTCCGTATTCACTTCCTGGGTTCGGCGCCTCGTTTGCCGACAAATCTCTATACTAGGAGCACCAGAATTACGATACTTCGCTTTCACATTCGTCAGTATTCTGAATTTAAAAGTAAGCACTTGTTTATCAGCGTCGTATTCCTGAGAAAAGTTCTCGAGTGGCACCGCTATCGTAGATGAAAAATCAATCTTCCCCAACAGAGTCCGAGAATTAACATTTTCCACAGCGTCAGCGACTCGTCTCTCGTACTCTTGAGTCGATTCAAATTCATCTTTCTCTAGCTTCCAAAAATTCTCAAGAGCATTAAAAATGGCAACGACGTCGCTTCCACTGTATTCTGGTGAAACCCAATCAACAGAGCGATCAAAAGGCGCGGTTCGATCAGCCCAAAAGGGCTTTGGGACTGATTTTTTCGGAGTCGGAGGAGAAGGAGGAGCTTCTGCAACGTCTGTTTTAGCGCCTCTATTTTTGCTCGATATCACAAAAGCTAAAGCGCCCCCAACAACGAATACAAAGATCAAAATTCCGAGCACAATCCAAGGAACACTGCTCGACTTCGGAGGCTTTTCAGCCTGAAATTCCTCAAGTGTGATCATCCCCGAGTGTTCGGCTCCATGCGTACTCCCGTGCGGAACTGGAACCGAAACCAATTGTGCATTTGACAGTGGAACCGAGTTCCCCACCGATCGAACTTCAGAGTTCATTGTCGGCGCCTTCGAACGTTGCGCGTTCTGCATTCGATTCTGATTCACCTCGTTCATCGTTGGAACTATGCGTTCCGAATTTGACGTGATCTGAGCTAGTATGTGCTTGACCTGGCAATCTTGCCCGTCTATCCTCATCCTAGTCTCCGAATCGACAAACCCTCTCGCAAGAAGCGTCTGCAACTGCTCGCGATTAACGCGTCGAAACGCGCCTCTAACTTCAATCAATACCTCTTGCATTCTTACTCCATCGCTCAAAAACGCTCAACAATGAACTCCCGCGCTTGCGCGCTACTTCGTCGTTTCGTCCTGCGCTTGAACGAGCGGACGCTTCAGTACGACCTCGCCCGTCGTCTTGTTATAAACCCAAAATTGCAAATCCTTAACGAGCATGAAGTCCTCGGTAACCGCGTACTGATCGAGCCCCGGTCCGTCGTACTCGCCGCTCTCGATCGACGTGTAGGAATCGTCGATCTGGACGTAGTCGAGCTTAAAGACAACGAGCGCCTTGACGTTGTCCTTGAGCGCGCGCGCCTTGTCCGGCGACATGTCGACGACGACTTCCTGCGCAAAGGGCGCTCGCGCGCCGAGCGTGTACGCCGTGCGCGTTACGCCCTCGACCTGACGCGAACGCACCTTCGTAACGTTCACCTTCTTAGTCCACGCCTTCTCCGAACGATAGATCTCGAGCGTCGGCGTTCCGGAACTGCGGTACTTCGGCTTGAGATTCGTGAGAACCTTGAACTTAAAGGTCAACTTACCCTGATCCGCATTGTACTCCTGTTCGAAATTCTCAAGTGGAACCGCGATCGGGGACGAGAAGGTAATCGCGCCTAGCACCGGTCGGGACGACGTCGAGTTGACCGCCTTCTCCACGCGCGCCTTAAAGGCGTCCGTCGTCTCAAATTCGTCCTTCTCGAACTTCCAGAATTTCTCAAGTCCCTCGAATAACTCGATCGCGCTCGTTCCCTTATATTCCGGATCGATATGATCGGTCGATAAATCAAAGGGCTCCTCGCGTCCCGCCATAAAGCGCGCCGGACCAGCGTCGACCGGCGCCGACGACGCGACAGCCTCCGCGTCCTCAGACTTCTCCTTCTCGCCGCCCCCGACGCTCAGCGCGATCGACAGAATCACAACGGACAAAAGCAGCACGCCAACCACCGCGCACAGAATAATCACGAGCGAACGATTCGACTTCGGCGCCTCGACCGGCGGCGGCGCGCTCGGCTTCGTCGCCTTGAAGTCCATGCTCGACGCCGACCCAAAAGGATCGTCGTTAAAGAGCAACGACTTTACTCGCGAACCCTCTACCGGCTGCTCGTCAAATGGCGACGACGACTCGTTCGACTTCGAAAAGTCCGGAACGAGCCGCTCGGCGTTCGACTCGACCTGCGCAATAATGTGCCGTAACTGGCACTCGCGCCCGTCGATCCTCATTCGCGTCTCCGGCTTGACAAAACCTTTCTCAACAATCGTCAGCAATTGCTCGCGATTAACGCGCCGAAACGCGCCCTTAAAATCTACTTCGACCTCTTGCATCTCTACTCCAGCGCGACGCCGCGCCAAATTGTGCCAATTACCGCCGCGATCGCGCTACGCGCCAACCCGGCAGACGCTCGCCCTGAGACCGCCCCAAAGCGCCGCCTGTATTATATTATACTCGCCTGGCGCCTAGACGTCAATCGTTAGCGCGACAAAGACGCGATCAGCTCGACGAACGAAAATTGACGATATTAATATTTTATAACTCTTTCATTACCAAATAGTTTTACAATAACATATCCTCGAAATCGACGAAAATAACGCGTCGTAACAAGCGAGCATAGTATCAGAAAATATAATGGCTATAAGCAAATCTTATATAAACGTCCCAACCCAATTTTCCCCGTGTCTGACGACACCGCTTACAATATTTTTCTATGTAAATGCAATCAGAGCGGACCCCAATTGCGCTATCTAGAGACGTCTGTTTCGTGGCAAAACTTTTTTAAAAATTTCTCGATACATCGCGAAAAGACTGCCGCATCCGAGCGAACCAATCCGCGCGCAAGCGACCGCCGTCGACAAGAAGACGCAGCGGAACCAGCCGTCTACTGCAACGCCTCTTGCGCGTAATGAAGCGCGTTGGCGACTGACTGCGCTTTCGACGCGATTAAAATGCCCAGATCGACGAACGTTTCGCGCAGAAGGCGTTGATCGCGTTCAAGCCCTCTCTTTCTCCTATTTCGATTCCTCGCGCTTCGGGTTCCGACGCTCAATAGTCTCGAAAGGCTTGGCTTTGGCAAGCGACATACTCTCCCCCTGCTCAAATGAATTTAAGGAAACGCGCGTCCGTATCGCGACGCAGATTGGTTGGGAAAAATCGGAAAATGGTTTCCTTATCGCGTCGCGTACAGGTTACTCAACGTTTCCCCCGCCACAAAGTGACGGGGCTCCAATGGTGCGCCTGCGGCGCGGAAAGGGAATGCGTGTTCCTGTATCAATGCGGATTGGTTGGGCTAACTGGCAATTCATTTATACATTCCGAGCGTTTCTGTAGAAAAGCGAGCATGAAACGGCGTGACTCCAACAGAGGCAACCCCGGACTGAACCGGGGCTACGGCGCAGAATCGTGGCGTCGCCACGCGTCCTCGACAAGCGCCCACGTCCGGCGTCGATCAGAAGAGTCAAACTCGTTCGTCTACCTTAGAACTGCTCGCGCGTAACGAAGTATGTCGGCGATAGACTCCGCCTTCATCGCCACAAAATAGCTCAGATCGATAAGAGCCGCAACGTCGTCTATCTTGTCAAGCGCTCTCGTCAACGTCTCCGGATATTCGCCAAAACGTTCGCGAATCACCGCGAGAATCTTATCTCGGTGGAGACGCAACGTATGAGCGCGCTCTTGTTCAATCCCGTTCTTTTCGCCGATTTCAATCCCTCTCTTTTCGCCGATTGCAATCCCATTCTTTTCGCCGATTTCAATCCCTCTCTTTTCGCCGATTTCAATCCCTCTCTTTTCACCGATT
>ONJR01000107.1 GCA_900318195.1 uncultured Planctomycetota bacterium | reverse complement strand
CGCGTGGGATCGGCAACATCCATTTAATACGCAGGTATTGGGCTTTGGTAAGTTTCATAATGATGAAATATACACTTTTATTCAAATACCTGTCAATAACAGTTTGTTGTTAATGTCAACACGCCCTACAATCTCGACAATAAGGATAGTGGTAATGTTAAGATTTTTCAATTATAAACGATTCGTGATACTATTGTTGTTTATTCTGACTTCTGGCGTGTGTTCAGACGTGCGTACACAATCTCTTGATTCAGAATCCAGTCTCGGGCGTTACGAATCAACGTTCTCTCCCCTACCCGACGCCAACGATCCGCGTTGGCAAGTCGTTCCGATTGAAGAGTGGGAGAAGACGTTCCATTTTCTAGCGGATAGCGCCAACTCGAATCTGGAACGTCTTGAAACCTGGAGCGCGACGTATAATACAGTTACCGGCGTCGACTTGAACTATATGAGTCGCTCGATTCCCATGAGTCGCGCAAGCAGCTCTTCGCTTCCCTCGTACGTAGTCGACCGACAGCTGTATTCATTCTATCGAGATAACGGAATTAATAAAACCTATATCTCATTGGCGAGGCAAGGCGCGCTTGCATTCTACAACAAACAGTATGAAAGAATGGATAGCGACCGTCTCCGCTCGGAAGATCCTCTTGCTACGATTGCGATAAAGTCTAATCTAAAAGCGATCATTACGCCAGATCAACTCCTAATGTACGAATATGATCGAGACGCGAGACGGTCGGATGCGCTACAACAAGTAGGATACGATGAGTTCGGTAAGTTTTGTGTCGTTCTACCTCCGAATTCCGACAAGATTAGTCCTATCGGAACAATATTTGATCCACAATTCTTCTATTATCAAAACGTACGCAATCCATACAAACATTGGAGCGATTTAGAACTAGGGCTACTCGCCGACCTACGCGCTCACAAAAACCAAAAAGACGATACGGTAACTAAACGCGTCAAGGTTCAAAAAGCGACAATAGACGACGTCGACTGGTTCAGAATCGAACGTTCAATGACCCCGCCGGGCGGCGAACGACTTACTTCCGTCTATTATTTTAATAGCGCGTCCGGATACTGTCTTGTTATGTCGATTTTCATGCGCAATGAGATCGAGAGGACGACGACGCGGTTCGAATTCAAAAACGTCGACGGCGTTTACATTCCGCAAAGATACTTGCACGAGTATTATAATAGCGTTAATCCGAACGACAATGAAAGAAAAAGCTTTCGGTATTTCGACCTTGTAAAAGCCGAGGTCAACAAGCCAATTCCCGACGAGCAGTTTGTCATGGACGCGCTCGGAATGGACGACGACGCCGTTGTTTACAATAAGAGCGATAATAACTACTACTCATATGAAAAAGGTCAGGATAGCCCTGAATTAATTGCCAACGCCTACGATACGCCGGACTCAGTAACGCCAAGAGCGCCGTCGTCTCCAATTTGGCGTTCGCCGATGAGAATCACAGCGCTAGCTCTGGGACTAGGTTTACTCGTACTCGGCGTCATTTTCAAAGTGAGAAAGAAAATGGCGAGCTCCTAACAACCTGGGAATCACAAACGCAACCGACTCTAAAACGCGGCGCGCGCCACGCCGCGTAAGAGCGTCCGTAAATTAGCGTAACTTGGCGCGTCGTTTTCAAGATGCGGACTCGTTACTACAACGGCGCCCTTGCCAAAAGGCGCGAGCGCTATCGCGGGCGCGCCGATCATAACGCCGCGCTGAAAGTCGTACTGAGCGACCTCCGTGTTGAACGTGGCGAGAACTATCGGACTCGGTAAATCGGGCTGGAAGCCTGGCAGAAATACCGGTCCCCCCGTGTAGAACAGATTCTCCATGGACTCCGCGCAATCGTCGCCAAATAACGTCGCGCATTGCGGCGTCGGCGTAAGATCGACGCGTCCGAAACCGCGTGAGTTGATCGAAGTTAATCCCTTATCGGGAACGTACTGCTCGGAACTTAACGCGCGAAGATTGATCAGCCGCAAACGATAAAATTCATTCGTCGACGCCAGATACGCGCCCGCGCAGACGCCAAAATACCCGCCCCCCTCTTCGACAAATCGTCGTACGGCGTTCGCGCCGTCCACGCCTAACTCATGCGCTTGCAAGCTCGCCTGACCGCCAGGAACGACAACGACGTCAAACGCGTCGAGCTCGCCCTTTTGAATCTGCCAGGGCGCGAGCTTTTCGAGCGTAAACCCTGCGTTTTCACCGAGAGCGCGCTGAAAGTTTTCATACGATTCGTCGTCGAACGCGCCGCAATCGAGCAACGCGACGCGCACGGCGCGCACGACGGCGCTACGGCTGCAGAATTCGGTAAAGAAACGCTCCATGTCGTCCGCCGGACGCGCAAGGGGCGGCAAATGGTATTCAGCGCGCAGACGAGCGCAAGCGTCCCAGTCGAGCTCGTAAATATTGATGGAATAACCGATTCGAGCGACTGGATCAAGTCCGCGCAAATACCGGTATTTACCGTCGGCGCCGTACAGCGCACCGACGCTTATCGCGTAGACGCCCGGTCGCGGACCGCGCAAGCGCTCGTCGAGCCGCTTTTCGTCCGACTCAAACGTGGAATCAGAGGAAACTTGATCTAGCAAAGCTGGAATCGCCGGGTAGTTCGCCATGGCTGCGGCGGACTCTGCAAACTGATCGCGCAATTTAATCATAACGTCTTGTCGCTCGCGACGGTCAAGCCACGCCTGAAGCGCGTAGCCGTCCTGACCCCAGTCGAGATTCGATTCGAGGAAATAACGCCATGCGTTGCGCGGTCCGCCCGCTAGCGCGTTAAAGTAACTGAGAGAATGAGGAAAAACGGAAAGCGCGCTGGCGACAAACCATACAACGCAACCAAATGCAAGCGCGCGAAACCATGTCCGGTCGAGACGAGTTCGCTCGGAAAAAACGCTCGACGCCATAATGTAAAAGCATGGCAGAGCAGGTAGAACATAGCGAAAATGACGGCTAAAACCCGACTGTAAGCTCACGAAAACAAACAACGTTACGCCAGGCGCCAGGAGACAAATATAATCAAGCGTCGCCGAATCGCATTTCTCGGCGCGCGCGCATCGTAACGCCAGTAGACACGCAAAGAAGAAGAGTAAGAGCGCGCCAAGCGGTATCTTAAACGCCGCGCATTCCCAATAAAAGAGCTTCCAGCCGCGCTCAGACCACTCGCCGTTAAAGTACGAGGGAAGCCCCTTCTCGAAATCAACCTTCTGAAGATCAATCCCAAGAAGATAACTCTCCGGAACTGGCGTTGGTATCGACGCCAACGCCGAGCCCTTAAACCGATTGCCGCCCTTGTAACGTTTGCCGGGTTCAGGAGCAGTCTCGACTAGCGACTGCGCGCCGGCAAGCGTACGACTGCAGAATTTAAACTCGCCAAGCGGCTTAAAGGTTCCTTCAAATCCATAGCCAAGATTCAGAAAGAACGCGCCAATCCCAAAGACGACAATCAATTGCAACGCCTGTGAAAAGAAAGCGCGGCGCGAACGATCGCGTTTAATCACATAGGACGCGAGGAATATTGCAGGCGTCAGCGGAACGAGTAAAACCCAAGTAAATTTCGTGAGCCAAGTCGCGCCGAGAAGAAGCCCTAGCCAGAAAACGTCCCCCCAGCTAGGAGATTTGAGCCAGCGCCAGAAGTAATATCCGAACGCGACGCCGAGCGCCGTCGCGGGCAAATCTGGCAGGACAAAAGCGCTCCACGTTAGGAGATTCGGACAGAACGCCCAAAAGGCAAGCGCCACAACGCCGGCGCGCGCGCCGAAAAGCTCCGTTCCCCAACGCCAAGTATAATACGCGCCTAACAGCGCGAAAGGAACGCACGCTAGACGCGCTATAATTAAATATCGGCGTAGATTCTCGCGGTTATTTTGGGCAAACTCGATCGCCATGCTAAATTCTGGACGCGCGCCGGGTTCGCGACTCCGCGTATATTCGTAATACGACTTCCAATTGACGTGCGGGTCGCACGCGAGTAACGGCGCCGCAGCGATGATTTTATAAAGCGGAGGGTTCACCCGATAGAGATCGAACCGACCATGCTTCCAGATCGAGAGACCGGCGACGATATTCGCCGTTTCGTCGTAATTCGACGCGTTGTAATAAATGGAATAGAACAAGGTCGAAAGGTAGGCAAAGACGATAAAGATCGTCGCTAAAACGAGCGATTTTTGCTTCATAACGGCGTTCCTCAACTCGAGAATAAGGCGCTAGTTAAATTATCTGCGAAGATAGACCAATCGCCGAGGCGCGCGCCACAACAGCGTCAAACCGCTCACTGCTTCCAAGTCGGCGCGGAAACTGGAATCGACGTCGAAAGTCAGTCGAATACGCGCGCCCGACGCGTTGCGCGCTAGCTCGCGCAGACTGCGCGGCGTTATGATCGCGGGCTCGTCTACGGCTCGATCATAGGCGAGCGCAAAATCGTCCGGCGCAAGCCATACGCGATGCGAATCGAACGCGTCGTAAGCCGTGTCGTAGCGGAAGGATAACTCGACTGTTACGCGCTCGTCGTCCTGCGCTGTTACGCGAGGGACCGAGTACGTAAGTTCGTCGAGGCGATACTCTTTAACCTTCGACCGACTCGTAGCGTCGACGACGGGAATCGCAATCGTGCGAAGTTCGCAACCGAGCAGGGCTTCGAACCCGGGCGCGGACGCATACGATTCGCCGTCGGCAGTAGCTTGCTCTTCTAATATCGTTTCCACTTCAGCGACGTCGGCGTCATATTCCGGCTGGATTTCCTGCGACGCGAAGGGCGAACACGGCGTCCAAAGGCTCGACGCGTCTGGATCGTGAAAGGAGTAGCGTGAAAAATCGGGCGCGAAATAAATGACTCTAACGCGAGCTGGAATCTTCAGTTTTGCGACGCAGCGTCGTCTCGCGTCGGCGGTCGGAGGCGCGACGGTAAGCTCGGTATAGTCAAGTTCGAGAATCTCTCTCTCGACGGCGGCGGAGTAACACTCCTTTTCCGCCTGAAGAAAGGCGTCGCGCGCGACCGGCGAGATTTCGCCGTTCGTAAGGAACGCGCGCGCGCAACTTATCGGTTCAAAATCAAGAACGCGACGCGCAAGTTCGGCGCAAGCGCGCGCGCGTTCTTCCGCAACCGGGGAATCGCAACGCCAGAGCAGGTCGAAGAATTCGTCTTCCAGCGTCGCGTTGCGCCGTTGCGCGTTAAGCGCGGCGCGAAATTCCGAATCACACCGCGCGTCGGCGCCGACGCAACGCGCGACAGCGACGCTCGTTGCGATTACAGACGCCAAGACGAACGTGATACCAAGACGGAATCGCGCGCGCTTAATTACTCTAATCATAACTCTTCGGCTCCATTTCGATTACGCTATCCTCGCCGACAACGTCAATAAAAGCGTCGCGCGTCGAATTATGGCACGTTAGCAGAATAATCTGACGTCGTTCGCTCCCCATATCGTTCAAGCATTCGAGAATACGGCGCGCGCGAACTTCGTCGCTATTGACTAATACGTCGTCCATAAGGAGCGGCAACGGTTCGGAGCGCTCGTCGTAATGTTCGATAAGAGCAAGTCGTAACGAAAGGAAGAGTTGCTCGCGCGTTCCAACGCTCAACTCGGAAGGGGACTTCGTCGCGCCGTACTTCTCGCAGACAAAGTATTCTCCCTTCTTGTCTTCATTGCGACTGATCTTTGTGTAACGTCCGTCGGAAATTCTATGGAAGTACGCGCCGGCGCGCTCTAGTAGGAAAGGAATTCTTTCATTTCTGAATTTATCCAAGGAAGTCTCGATAATCTCTTGCGCTATCCTCAACGGCGCATATTCGTTAATATATCCGCGCAATTTGCAGACCGCAGCCTGACGAGCTTTAAGCGATTCATAGTATCCTGATTCTTCTTCCAACTTACGAATATCGCTTTCAAGTTTGCCAAGTCCTTGGTAAAGCGCGTTTTTCGTCTGTTCCAAGTCGTCTGCACGACGATGATTATCGTCAGCCAAGCGGCGCAACTCGAATTCGGTTTTCGATTCTAGATCGTCGCAGAATTTCCGGGCTTTGTCAGTTCCGAGCTTTGTCCCAAATTTCGTTTCGAGATGGCGGCGCGCTTCAGCAACGATCGCGGCAAGACGTCGATATTCGGCGACGAAAACGCGAAACGAGTCAAATACATCCTCGCTTAACGACGTCTTAGCGCGTAGTTCGCTCATTTGTTCGTACGCTAAGTCCCGTTTCTTTCTCTTGCTATTAAGTTCCTTCTGTTTGTCTTTAAGAACCTTTGTTTTCTCTTGATAAGAAGCTTGCGTAATATTCGCTTCTTGTAACGCGTCCCGCAGTCGACCAATATCGGCAAGAGCGCCCCACGAGCCGCCTAATCTCGCCTCTGCCAAATGAACAGCCTTCGCGCTAGTTTCCGCAACGAAACGCGAGTCAGATTCGTACGCTTGAACTTTACTTGAATAATCTTTCTCCTTATTCTGCCAAGCGTGAAGTCGGGTGAGCGCTTGATAAAGGGAGTCCCAACTTCGCGCGTAAGATTCAAAGAGCGCCAATTTCTTTTCAGAACAGAAGGATTTGCGTTTTTCGTCAAGTTCGTCGAGCCGCTCTTGCTGCCTCTGGAGATCATGCGTATACTTCGCTACTTTCTCCTCCTGTTTCTCGATTTCGTCCGCGAGACGTTCGACTTTATCCCGGAGTTTCTCGCTCGTTTGCACGCGCTCCAACGCGCGTCCGCTCGTAAGAAGAGTTGCGCGCGCAAAATCCTGAAGTAGCGCGACCCGGTCTGTACGCGAGGTTGCTACGGCAAAAGACACGTCAAATTCGTCGACCTCGATCTCGGGCGCGACCCAACGTGCAAACGTCGTCATTGCGTTGACGAGTATGCGCTTGTAGCGCGCTACTTGCGAGTCGAAGTCGTCGACGCGTTTAGCGACCGCAGAATGACTTTCGCTCCATTTCTTCCATTCGTCAAGCCATGCAACGCTCTCGTCGCGCGACCAGCGAGCACAATCGGCAAACCCATACTTACGCCACAGTTCCGACGCTTGTTCGTCGAGCGCCTTAATTCGCTCTTCGACGTTCTCTAGCTCTTGTTCATGCAATTCACGCCTATTCTGAAGACTCCTGAGCGTATCGCTACGAGCTTCGGCGTCGCCGCGCGCATAATTGAGGTCAAAAAGTCTGTCCGCTATTTGATCTACGACAGCATAGCGTAACAAGTACCGTTCCGCCAGTTCGGAACGTTCCATCATAGACGAACCGTCCTCGCTAAGTAGTTCGCTTTTAACGTCTTTCCAGGTCGCGTCACGCTTGTTACGACATTCTGCAAGCTCGTTGCGCGCGCGTTCATACTCCTGAGGATCGTACTCGTTTGATTGCCGCGCCTTTTCAATTGCGTCGACGTCTTCCTTGATCGACTTCCTTAAATTAACGCGCTCCTTAACGAGCTCCTCCGTTTGCCGTGCGATCGAATCGTATTCATTCGGCGTAATCGGTTTACAGAGCGCGTCGATCGCCTCGTCGACGCTAAAGTCCGAATCGCCGTCGCGCGTTTGACAGAATAATTCACGCGCTTTACGCTCGTCGTCCGAAATATCAAGCAGTAGTTCCGACAACGTTTGAGAGAGGAGCTTAATCTCGCTTTCAACGTCTTTTACTATATGCTCTGAATCTTTGACGCTCGGGGCAAGTTCAACAAGTCCGACGCGCGCGTATTCTTGTTCGTACTTTTCGCTATTTCCCTCGTACTCCGCCCTCTTTGCGTTGAGTTCTGATTCGCTGTCCTCTAGCATGGAGCGACAGTTGTTGAGAGACCCGCGCGCGTTTTGTTCATCGTTCTTCTGAACTTGGCACTCAGCTAGTACGGCGTCCAGTAGTAGATTAGAATATGTCAGAATAGTCGCGTCTCGTTCAGATTCGGAACACGTCAGGTCAAGCGCGCCCAATTCGGCAAGCTCGCGTTCGAGCGCGATTCGATCAGCGACAAGCGCGCTCTCACGCGACGCCAAGCTCTCCGACTTCTCTTTAAAGGATTGTTCCGCGCTCTGCAACTCGGTGATCGCGACAGCGTTCTCGATTATTTCACGCGCTTTTTCAATGTCGATTACGTCAAGCTCAGATTGTACGTTCTCAAGAGACGGTAGAAGATCTTCTTCAATCTCTGATTGAAGTTGCGCGACTGTTTGCTTCGCCTTGTCGTACTTAGTCTCAGCTTCAGGAGGATATTGTTCTACAAGCTCGATATAACGCGGCGACGTCGAACAATGTGATTCTAACTCGCATAGCGCGGCGCGGTAACGTTCATATTCCTCCAGAGCGCTGACTGCGGCGTCCCAATATGACGCCGCGCGTTGCGCTTCGCTTTGTTCCCGTGCAACGCTTTCGCACTCGCGCGATTTATCGTCGCGTTCGTCGACTTTACTTTTATAGAAAGACGTCACGTTCCTCGAATCGTCGACGCCCTTACGGAGCTTGTCTAGCTCGACAATTAGCTTGTTGATTTCAGGATTCTTACCTCCTTGCTTAAACAAACTTCCAGCGCGAGCAGCCAAGTCTTTGCTCGTCTTTTCGAGCAAATCCGTCGACCCAGCCGCCATACCGTAAAGCAGACGTGATAGGTCGCTCTGCGCTAGTAAACTGGCGCCCAACGCAAGTTCGTCGTAAGTGAAACCGAAATAGTTGGTATAAAAGTCGTGGTCAGAGCATCCTATAAAAGACTCTAGTTTATCGGGATCATACTGTTGACCGCCGATCAACAATTCGCTGGAATCGCGCTTATTACCCTTCCAACTTCGGAAAATCCTTCCGCTTGTTCCATTCTCGTCGGCAAGACGGAATTCAAGGGAGCCGCTCGCAACGTCCCCGTGAACCGTAAAGGGGCGCAGCGCTACTTCTTTCTTATCGATCGGAAAAAGCGCGTGCCGGATAAAACTTAGCAACGTTGATTTACCAGCCTCGTTGGCGCCGTGCACTAGCGCAAATCGTTTGTCGTTAAAGTTGACGGCAAGGTTCTTTTTTTCGCCGTACGCGCCTAACGTTATATTAACTATACGCATTATATTCCATCCTATTACGTTAAGCGCTCATTAAGAAAGCGCGTTTGCTATTATGTCCAACGCCTGACGATACCAGAGCTTCAGTTGCTCAGGATCGTCGACGTTAATCCCCGCGTCGCCGTCTCCTTGAATAAGCGACTTACAACTTGCTAGCTTTTTACGCAAGTCGTCGATTGGCGTCTTACCCCCTAGCTCAACGCTCGCCGTAGCCGCGTCAACTGCTTGCTTAATTTCGCGATACGCGTTATTATTCCAGAAATGTTCTGGCACAGGAGGCGCTAAATTACGAAGTTGGAACTGCTCGACCCACAATTTATCTTGAAAAGAATTCAGTGTGTAGAGGAACATATCAGTAAACTTGTCTTCCTCTTGACACTTATGCAATTCGGAGAACAACGCCGTTCTTCCCGAAAAGACGACGCGCGCGGCAACGTAGCGTCCGTCCGCTTTATCGACGGCGTCTTCGATCTTTTCGTAGAATAGCGCTTTAAGCTCCTCTTCGTCTTCGATTCCAGTCGCGTCAATTTCAACGCGGAACCATTGAAATGGGTCGACGCGTATGAATTCCGGTTCGCACGCCAGCTTCCCGTCTTCAACGGTTACCAAGTAGAATCCCTTCGGCTCCGCCTCGTTAATGTGGCGTCCCTGGAGCGCGCCGCTGTAGCCGATCCAGCGAGCGCCGTCGTCCAGAAAGACTTCGCGCTTATGCTGATGTCCGAGCGCCCAATAGTCGTACCCTTTGCCGAGCAGCGTCTCAACGCTCGTCGGCGCGTAGTCGGTCGCGGAATCGCCGCCAAGACCAGTGTGGAGCACGCCGATATTGAATCGCTCGGGCTCGTAGTTCGGATAATTTGCCGCGAGGTTCTCATTGCACTTCCAAGTCTTATAGCTCTGACCCGTCAAGGCAATTCGTTCTTCGGTTTCCCTAGCGCCAAGCGCTTGGCAATCCTCGGGATATAGAATCCGCTCCGGCGCGCGATCGGAAAAAACCTTGACGTTCTTCGGAAGACCGATGTTATCAAGAATATTGTTCTTCTTATCGTGATTTCCGTAGACGACAAAGACTGGTATCGACGCTTCTTCAAGGCGTTTGAACTGATTATTCGTCCACAACCCGGTTTCCGTATCGTCCCATTCGCCGTCGAAGATATCGCCGGCAATAACGACAAACGCGACGTTGAACTCGATCGCTTTGTCTACGAGCTTGGCAAACGCGTCGCGCGTCGCCGTGCGCAATTTCTGCGCAACAACCGTCGACTTCGAGGTTAATCCCTTGAGCGGCGAATCGATATGCAAGTCGGCCGCGTGTATAAATTGTAACGACATAATCGTTCCCCTATTGTTCATACGTGTCCACGCGTCCCTCTCGACGCATACATACGTAGTATAGAGCCTTTTTAAGACAATTCAAGAGCTATAGCAAAAGAAAGTTGATATTTTTTTCAAAAAGACAAAAAAACCGAATCGTTCAATTTCGACTCGGTTCTGTTAATCCAATAAGCGACAATTCTACTTCGCGCTACCAAGACTCGGAGTCCGAAGGAAACGCGCCGGTTTTGACGTCCGAGACGTACTCGCGAAGTCCCGCCTGGAGAATCTGATTCAGATCACAATAGACGCGCGCGTGCTTTGGCGTCTCGCTCGCCGCGTGATCCGTGAAATTAAAAAGATCGTGAAACACGAGAACCTGACCGTCGCAACCGGCGCCGGCCCCGATACCGATCGTGGGAATCGACAACTTCTTCGTGACTTCGCTCGCGTAATCGCTCTGCACGCACTCGAGAACGACTGCAAACGCCCCGGACTCCTCAACCGCTGCTGCGTCCGCAAGGAGACGGTCAAGATCGCGCTGTATGCGGTACCCGCCGAGCGCCTTAACGCTCTGCGGCGCTAGACCGATATGACCCAAGACAGGAATGCCCGCGTCAACCACCGCGCGAATCGTCGACGCGCGCGAAGCCCCGCCCTCGATCTTCACGCCCGTCGCGTCCGTTTCCTTAAGCACGCGCGCGCTCGCGCGAACCGCTTCCTCTGGTCCAAGCTGACAATATGGGAATGGAATATCGGCGATTACAACCGCGCGCGTCGCGGCGCGCGCGACCATTTCCGTATGATAGATCGTTTGGTCGAGCGTTACTCCAAGCGTCGTCGAGCGTCCCTGCACGACCGTACCAACGCTGTCTCCGACGAGAATGACGTCGACCCCGCTCGCGTCCGCAAGGCGCGCCGTTGGATAATCGTACGCCGTAACCACGACGATCTTATCGCGCGCCTCCTTCATTTTAGTTATCTTCGTCGCTGAAAGCGCGCCTGATTTATTCGCCATCGCCATGCTCCTTATAATAAGCCTGCTCTATCGCGCAAAAGGGCGGCGCTGTCGTCGCGCCGCAACCTCGTCATATTATACGGCGGCGCGCGAAACAAAGAAGGGGTCGACTACCTATTCGCGCGCTTTTTCGCGAGACTTCAATCTTCATAGAGCGTGGGAACCGTTATGAGTTCTTCCAGATAGTCCGCGTTATAACGATCGGAGTTAATCTGCGGCTGAACGTATTGGAAACGCTCCGCCGTAACCGAAGCGTCGTTGCGCGTAACGTTGCTATACGTTACCGAAAAGATCTGACGTTTACCGCCGGGCGCGTCCTCCGCGCAGTAGTACGAGATCTTATACGGAAAAGCCCAATCCTCGTTGCAGTAGATCTCGACCGACGAAGGAACGCTCTCCTTAATCGCGCCGCTCAGTTCCGACATGCCCGTATTAAGACGAATACGACGCCAGAAGAGATCGTTCGCTTCCCCTCGCAATTTCAGAAAGCGCGAACCGCGTTGCGAGGTTACGAGCTCGGGTTCGGGCGCGAACTCGTAGTTCGAGGCGAGTCTCTTCAGAGTTCCGGCAATTCCGCCAAGTCCAGGCATACCGCTCATGCCGCACGCGCGCGTTATACCGTTCGTATTGAGCGCGCGGGTCTCCGACTCGTCAAGTTGCACGAGCGAATTCTCCAACTCTTCGATACTCAGTTGCAGAAGCGAACGCGAGCCGTTGAGGGACGCGAATCGCCACCATGTGCGTCGATCGGCGTCGCATACGATCTCAAAAATATCCTTATCGCGTTCTTCGGGCTCGACGTTCGTTTTCTTCGCGTCGTTCTCCTTTTCGGGCTCGAAGGTCGCGCGCACAAGGAACCTGTTCGACTCCAAGGGCGGCGTCGAGGAAACGCCGCGCGCGCGTTTAATCGTGAGCTCTTCGTACCGCCCGTTCCCCTGGCGCGTCTCGCCGAAAAAGTCGGACTCGTATTCGAAGTCCGCCGTGAGAGAATAGAGATTTTCAAGATTGGTTATCGCCAATTCGATTACGCGATCCGACCACGTCAAGTTCTCTTTCTGAAAGAGCGCGCCGCCGCCTTCGGCAAGCAGTTTTTTGCCTCGTTCCTCGCCGGCGGCGCGTTCGGAATACGCGCGCGCCACAACCGTCGCGAGCGCGACTAATACCAACGACGTTGCGAAAAGAATACGCTTCGTCTTGCTTGTCATTTCTATCTCCTAAATTTCAGACCAATCCGTTGCGACGCGCCGAGCGTCGAACGGGACTATAGCCGCTACCGGAAAATATGTCAAGATCAACAGAATCGAAACGCCCGCAAAATTGTATTTTACCCCATCATAAGCGCTACCCGAGCGTTCCGCATTCCCTTTGCGACCCATTTAACTCGCGTTCCTCGTATCACCGTTTTAATACGCGCGCCGTCGTGAAAGAAAAGGCAAAAGGGATGACAAAATCGTGAACTGGGCGCGCTATGCGGTCGAAAATCAAGTTAGACGTTTGTATGCGCCGCGCGTTGCGCTGTGAGCGAGCGCTCTACCGGGTAAAGTCGTCTTATGCGTTAAACTGACGCGAATCGACTTTTTCACCGATATTGCGCGATTCGGCTAGCGCGCGAAATTGCGACGCGGTTTCGTACGGACGCGGACGCCGACGCGTGAATTCGCGAGACGCGCGTCTAAATTACGGACAAAAAAGAACGCGCGCGCGTTCCTTTGAGATTATTGGTTTTTACGAGTTATAAGTTAGTCGATTTCGTTGATTTTTGCGTCAGCTCGTCGTCGACCGGTTTTCCGGCGTCGCGCGACGCCGGAGTTGTGCAGGGCTTTGCCTTGACGCCGCGCGCTATTAAATCTAACGACCTTGACGCCTCGAAAGGGAGAGATAACCAAATGCGTAGTAAAGCGCTATTACTTGCTCTTACTTTAGTCGTCGCTTGCGGCGCGGGTCCCGCTCGTCTGAATCCTGCCATGCAACCTGGTCTTCCCGGCGCGGCTCAGAATGCGGTTGCGCAAGTCGCCTTCAGGGGCTCTGACGGAATGAAGGTGGAATGGAGTACGGTTCAGATCGGTCAGTTTGACGCGCAGGCCACGCTTAGCGAATACAAACCTGTCTTCAAGAACTTCCAGGTCGCGCGAAAGTATCGTCTCAAGCTCTCCGAGATTCCGAACCGCGAAGGACTCACGCTGTACCCGACGCTCACAATCAACGCCGTCTCCGCGCGCACTCGCGCCTACCTCGATCACAACGCGATACCGGTGCGCTTCTCAGAAGCCGACTTTGACCAAATCCAAAACGGCAACTTCGTAACGAAAGTCATCTTCCTGCCGTCTCCTCAATTCCAGAATCTCGCGCTCGCGGGCGGCGTCGACACCATAGTGAACACGCAACTGCCGGCCGGCGCGGATCCGATCGTGGAAGCGCAGAATCGCGGCGCTATTCTCGCCGTTATTCAGGTCGGAAATAAGAATCTCGAAGGCGAGGATCTCGACGGCGCGTTTCTCGCGTCCGACGTTGCCAACGTCCCGGGCGGACAAATGCCGATTATCGGCGTGAACGCTCCCTCATGGGGTATTCCTGCCTCTCAGAGTCCTATTAATATGACGGAACTGCCGACCGTTCCCGCGCCGGAACCGGAACCGTTCATTCAGCCGATGCGTCCGATTCCGTCCACGAGCGCGCCGGAAGTCGAATCCAACTGGACTAATCACTAGTCTGAGTCGCGGCGCGCTACGCGTTACGCTGACTCTTAAAGGTCGCGAGTCGTTTAGCCTGAGCGGATCGCGAGACGCGCCGCGTGCGCGTCGTCGCGCCGTTCAGGAGAAGTCAAACGGCTCGCTTGTCTGTCGACTGTCGGAATGCTCTTTCACTTAAGGAATAGCGATATGCAATGCGATCATTGCTCAAACGGCGTCTTTAGCCTAAAAACGACGCGCGCTATTATAGCGATCGCCGTCCTATTACTACTCGCGCCGAACCTATACGCGCAAAACGCAGCCGCAAGAAACGCGAGAAGTTTTCAACAGGGAAGAAGAGGCGCGATCTATCCCGCCAACCCCGGGCTGTCGCCGATTCGCAATCCCTCGCTACCGACAGGACAGGTCGGCGCGCTGAGAAAAATCGCCAAGCCAAAGCCCAAGCCGGTCGTCATGCAACCGGTTCAATGGAAGTTGCCCGAAGGCGTGGTCGCGCGCGTCGCGATGCAAGACGAGTTTGTAACCGCGCCCGAAAATCTCTTTTCACTTGAGGTTGGATCCGTTTACCGGTTCAAACTTGAAGGAATAGCGACCTATCCGGGTCAGGCGCTCTATCCGACGCTCGAACTCATTGATCGTCTGCATCCTCCGCAAGGCAGGGAGTGGGATTTTCCGATTGAAATCGAGGTTCCCTTGCACGATCTCGCGCTAGCGTTGCGCGGCGCGTACATAACGCGGGTCATATACGTTGAGAATCCGCAAAACGCGCTTAGCGTCGACGCGAGCGAATCGAACGAGAATCTCGTCTTCGACGTGCCGCAAGGACTCGATCCCGTTACGGCGGCTCAAACGCGCGGTCGCGCGCTCGCAATTCTGCGCATCGGCGTGCGCGAGCCGGGCGCTAAGCCCAACGCCAAAGATCCGTTCTATTTCGGGCTGCCGCGCGTCGATTTCAAACCGGAGGAAGAAGCGACGGCGACCTCGGGCGCTTCGGGAGAACCTGCGGCGAACGTTAATCAGGCGGAAGTTCAAAATTAGCCGATCGCGTCTCTTTACAAAGCGCATGATCGGCGTTACGATAAACGAAGGGGCGCGCTCGTCCCTTCGTTTAATATTTTATACCGACATGGAAAGTTAACAAAAGTATGACAATTATTCCGTCTTCAACCAATCTTCGCGAAGCGGCGCGGCTCTCGCGCGAAACCTTTCGCATTGTGTTGGCGAGTCAGTCGCCGCGACGGCGACAGTTGCTACACGATTCGGGGTTTCGCTTTGACGTCCTTCCAGCGCGCGAGGGCGCGGAAACGCTTGACGCGCAATCCCCTCTCGATCCGACGTCGCTCGTCTTAACCTTTGCGCGCAAGAAGGCGGCGGACGTCGTCGAGCAACTCCGCGCGCGCGGCGATCGCGCCAAGTCTCGCGCTACCCTCGTACTCGCGTGCGACTCCGTCGCGGAATGCCAGGGCGAGACGCTCGGCAAGCCGCGCGATCGCGAAGACGCGGAAAGAATGCTACGAACGCTGAGCGGCTCGATTCATTATGTGCGCACCGGAGTCGCAATTGTCCCCATTGACGACGAAGACGAGCAACGTCTGCAACCGTTCTTCTTCGTCGAAAGTTCCGCGTTGATTATGGAGCGACTTTCGGAAGAACGGCTCGTCGGCTATCTCGATTCTGGGCTCTGGCGCGGCAAGGCGGGCGCCTTTGGCTATCAAGACGGGAACGATTGGCTCAAGCTCCTCGGCGGGTCTGAATCGAACGTTGTCGGACTGCCGCTCGAAGCGGTCGCGCTCGCGGTCATGCGCTACGCCAACGATTTGAGCGATCCAGGACAAGTTTCATTATAGGAGAATTCTTTATGGCTAATTACAGGTCGATCAATCGACGACAATTCCTATCGACGCTCGAAGCGATCGGCGCTATGGCGGCGTTCGGAGGCGTCAATTGGAGCGCGCGCGCGCAAGAGATCACCGCGCAAAACGCGCCAAAGAAAGTGAAAAAGCTAGAAAAAGAGCCCGTAATAACCATCGCGCAATGCTGCGATCCTCAGCTCGGGTTCGGTCCGATTAACGATCCAGAAGAAGCGTATCAAGCGGATCTCGAAAAACTACGCAAGGAAATCGAGTTGCTCAACAAGGTCAACCCGGATCTCGTCTACTTCGCGGGCGACATGACGAATCGCGTTGCCGAAATCGAACGCGACTGGCCCGACATACTGCCGACCATCCACGCGCCGATTATCGTTGCGCCGGGAAACCACGACGTTAAAGAGCCCGTTACGAGCAAGCAAATCGACGCCTTCTGTAAAGTCTTCCAGAAAGAGTACGATTCTACCGTCGTCAACGGCTGGAAGTTCATTACAATCAATTCTCAGTACTGCCGCGAAGCTGATTCTGGCGAAACGGTTGCGTTATACGACGCGCAAGTAGAATGGTTCGTTAAAGAGCTCGAGGACGCAAAGGAGAAAGGACTACCAGTGATCGTCGGCTCGCACATTCCGCCCTTCGTTAAAACGATCGATGAAAAGGACGAATACTTTAACTTCCCGAACGAACTACGCGCGGCGTACCTCGACTATCTCGTCGCCAATAACGTGCGTTTCTACCTCGCGGGACACACGCACACAACGCTAGAGCGCGCGTATAAAAATATGCCGATCCTCAACGGCGAAACGACCTCGAGAAACTTCGATCAGCGCCCCTACGGGTTCAGACTTCTCAAGATCGACGCCGATCTAAATTACGAATGGAATTTCGTCGGAATTGACGCTTAATTATATCGCGTCGCCGCTCGGCAAACCAATCTCGCGCCGAGTCGGCGACGCTTTCGAGCGAACGCTTATCGCCTACCGCTGATCAATCTGATCGAAAGAGTCGATAAAAATCGGTCGAAACCATATGGAAGTAAGCTTTCGTTCACCCGACAACGAAACAATTGTCTGATCTGTTGTCCTAATATTGTAGCTTCCATTTCTCAACGCGCCTATACACCCCCAGCCGATTTCGGCGTTCCAATGCGTCGACCATCGTTCGCGCGCGTCTTTTGAGAAATAGTTGGGCTTGATTATTTCAGGCGCTTCGTCTGTCTTTTCAGGATTGTTTAACCAAAGGTCGCGTCGCCTTATTACCTTTCTAGCGCTCCTTTTTGAAAGAAACAAATCCCTTTGCAAAACGTCGCGCGGCGGCGAAATATTCGTGGGCGTCCAGCCGGTGAATGGCGACAATCCCCTAAGTTCAGCTAACCCGCCCCTATCTTCGTCGTATAAACCAACTTCAATGTAATTGATCCAGAAATGATAACAATGAGAAACATGAAGCGGATGGAACGAATAAAGAGAAAACTCGCTTCTGATGTAGTACAAGCGAACGTCTTTCTTGGTATAGTTATCAGAGAAAACAAAACGCAACATGTTAAACTAACATAATAAAACGCATTTTTGTCGACGTACTACGCTAGGCGTCGCACTTGGCTTTACTTGAATTCAACCTAAAAGAAAACCGTCCCCGAAAACATATTTCAGGAACGGTTTGTCAAGCTCTGAACCGAACGTCGTCAAGACGTAGCGACTAGGCGTTCTTCTCGGCGGCTTCGCGCGCGGCTTCCTTCGCTTCCTCTTCGGTAACTTCCGGAATATCCTCTTCCTTAGCGCCAACCGCGCGGTCGACGGCTTCTTCGGACTCGTCGGCAAGCGCGTCCATTTCGTAAGGCACGTCGGTGAATTCCGCTTCGTCCATGATCATATTGACGACCTTGCGCTCGATGATCTGATTGCGCAACACGTCCATATTGCCGGACTTTTCGATACGCGAACGAACGCGACGGGGAGTTTCGCCCGTTTGACTCGCGATGAGCATGATTTCGAATTCGTAATCGGTATCGGTCGCTTCAATATTCTCGCTTTCAGCGATCGCTTCGAAGATGAAGTGCTCTTTGAGCGCCTGAGCCGTCGCCTGCATACTGTTCTGGCGAAGGTAGTTCATGTGCTTCTTAATAATGTCGTCGCTGAAGCCGCTGCGCTGAAGTTCGTAGATCTGGCGGCTGAGTTCGCGGTACTGCTGACGACGAAGAAGCGTGTGCGGAAGCTCCCAATTCGCGTCCTTCGTAAGAACCGCGCTGATCTGACGGCGAGCCGTCTGCTGCTGCTCGTGTTCCATCTGACGCTGCATCGTCTCTTGGACCGCGTCTCGGAAGTCGCCGAGCGTAGCGAAACCGCCCATGCGCGCGAGAAACTCTTCGTTGATTTCTGGAATAATCGCGCGATCGACTTCCATAATCTCGAAGATCGCGTCGATCTCTTTGCCACGCAACGACTCGTCCGCCGCGTCGTCGGAAAGCGTTACCGTCGTCTTACGAACGTCGCCCGCCTTAACGCCGACCATGAGCTTGTCGAAATCCTTAATCGCGCAGTCGTGGAACGACAGGGTCGGACGAATGCGAATCGTCTCGTTCTCCGCCTGACGAAGAACGCCGCCGTCAACTTCGAACGACAGCTTCGTGTGAATGTAGTCGCCCAATTCCGCAGGCTCGTCGTCGCCCTTCGGCTCAAGGGAGCCGTAGCTCGCTTGAATTCGTTTGATCGCTGCGTCAACGTCTTCCGGCGTGAAGTCGCGCGTAGGACGCTCGAGCTTGAGACCCTTCCAGTTAGGAATGTCGAACGTCGGACGAACTTCAACGTCGTATTCATAGATGAAGGCGCCCGATTCGGGAAGAACGATCGCGTCGTATTTGAAATCAGGCTCGCTGATCGGCGTCATATTCTGATCGTCGTTCGCCTGCTGCAAGGAGTCAATGAGCAACGCGTTCTTCGCGCGTTCGCGAATTTCCTTACGATAGCGCTTCGCAACGACTTTGCGCGGCGCTTTACCGGCGCGGAAGCCCGGGATCGACTGATTCTCTTGGATCTCGTTCACTTCGCGATCAACGTAGTAGTTCACGTCGTCTTCGGAAACCGTGACCTTAACGTGACGCTCGCAGGAGCTACGCTCTTGAACGTCGACTTCGAGGGTTAGCTTGCGGACTTCGGGTTCATTCTCGAGATTTTCGTTTTCGTTTGCCATGACTCTTCTCTATTACGTGTCAGCGCCGCAAAACGCGGCTGGAGTATTCGGACGGCGTGCAAATTCGCGTTCGCACGCGCAAAAATTTCTAGGTTGGCGAACGAGTCTCTTCTTTTGCTTGAACGGACAAGAAAAAAAGAAAGACTCGAAAACGGAACGTTTCCCAGTCTTGTGTCAAGCGATCGTCGGTTAAAGCCAATTCGAGCGCGAAAAAGGCGCGCCCGAAAACACAGGCGCGCCTAAATCTGGTATCGAGGCAAAGCCAAATGTTCGGAACAAGCTGCTTCCAACGAAACCCATGTCCAAAACCGGGGACGTCCCCCAATAGAGCGGGCGAAGGGGTTCGAACCCTCGACAACAACATTGGCAACGTTGTGCTCTGCCAACTGAGCTACGCCCGCAATTCGACCGTT
>ONJR01000157.1 GCA_900318195.1 uncultured Planctomycetota bacterium | reverse complement strand
GGCTCAGACGTCGGCGCAGGCGCGGGTTCCGCAGGAGCGGGCGCGGGCTCAGACGTCGGCGCAGGCGCGGGTTCCGCAGGAGCGGGCTCAGGCGTTGGCTCTTGCGCAGGCGCGGGAGCAGGTTCAGTAGAAACAGGGGCTGGTTCAGAATTGTGAACAGAAGCGTCTGGGCTGTTTCCCACTTGATTTTTTGCCTCTTGAGCACGACGTTGAATTCGTTCTTGCAATGCGTTCCACTGCTTCATGATAGCGGCAACGTTCGTCTGATAATACTGTTGCGCTTGATTGAATCGCTCTTGGTTGATCTGTCCCTGTTGGAACGTCGCTTGAACTTGCTTAAATTGAGCGTCTAGTCTTTGACGATTTTGTAAGAGCTGAATGCGTAACGCTTCATCTTGCTCAGGAGTCGGCTCGGCGCTTTCTTGGTTTCCAGCGTTTTGCTCTTGTTGCGCATTCTGTGCGGCGGCTACGACCTTATCGCGTATAGCTGTCCACGCCTGAACAACCTGCTGGTCGCGTTCCTTAAAGAGCGCGTTTAGTCGCTGGAACGTCTCCTGACTGACGCGGACACTTTGAGACGCTTGAACGAGTCGACGCTGTCCGGCAATGAGCGCTGGACGCACTGCGCGTTCTAGCAGCATGGCAAACGCTTTTTCATCTTCCAAAGTTGGCTCGGAGTTGTCTTGTGGTTGCTGTTCCGCGCTCTCTTGAGGGCTAGCTTCCGACTCCGTCGTCGCATTGGGGTCGACGTTCGCGTCCTGTGCAGACTGCGCGGCGTTTTCTGCTGGTTGAGTCCATTCTTTCTGAAGCGCGGCTAGTTGCGCGGGACCGCGTTCAAGCGCGTCGGCAACGCGAGCTAATAGCGCTTCGGACTCTTCCACGAGCGCGCGCTGAGCCAGTTCAAGCTCTTGCGCGGCAATCCGACTTCGCGAAGCGTTCCAGGCTTTCTGAAGTTCCACGACGACTGCACTCGATTGTTCATAACTACTCTTGACTTCTTCAGCAGTGAAGACTTCTTGCTGACTAGCCTGTTGAATTGCGCTGAACGCTTGCTCAACCTTCTGACGTTCTGCGACAAGAATCTGCTGGAACTTCTTTTCAGCTTCGACGTTA
This sequence comes from uncultured Planctomycetota bacterium, assembly GCA_900318195.1. Classification (GTDB taxonomy): domain Bacteria; phylum Planctomycetota; class Planctomycetia; order Pirellulales; family Thermoguttaceae; genus RUG369. The sequence goes on along the minus strand of ONJR01000157.1, from coordinate 11,966 downwards.
GTCTCCTGAGCGCCGTCGTCCTTAGCGGTTGCGACTTCCTCGCTCGCATTCGCATCAGTCTCGCCTTCCGGCGACGGCGCTTGCGAGTTGGCGTCGTCCGACTTGGGCTCGGAGGCGACGTCTGGCTCCTGTTTGTTTTCAGGAGCTTGCTGTTCGGGTTCCGCTTCGGCGTTTTCGGGCTGTTCTCCGGCGCCCTTAGCGATCGCGGCGCGCGCGGATTCAATCGCGTCGCGTAGATTTTGCTCCAACTCGTTATGCAACTTCTCTCGCTCTTTGCGCTTTTCTTCTTCCTGTTCCGCGTAATATTCCGGCATATTGTCAGAAATATCCCTAATTTCCTGCGGCAGTACGGCTAAAAACGCCGGTCGCATTCGCCGGTAGCATACGATCGCGGCGGTAAATTGGTACTTGTACCCACCACCTCCTGGATTAGAGACCGCGCCGCGCGAAATTACGGTGTGCGATTGGTTGCCGCGCATTTGCATAAGGAACCGCTGGAAGACCGAAAGATCGGTTATCTTCGCGTCGATAACAAAAGTCGGTCGATTGACAATTCGAAAACTCGCGTTGCTATAGTTCTCCACATAGGCTAGTCGCGTTACAACTAGATCCGGCGAGCTTGGCAATCGCGCGCAAATATCACGCAATTCGTCGAGTACGATAATGCCTTGAACGTTCTGCCAATTGTTAGCGTTCGAGAGCGCCGTATATAGCGGCAACGCGCTTTGATACTGCGTCTGAACCTTAACCTGCTCCTGTTTGAGCTCGTCGAGTTCCGCGTTAATACGTGCAAGATCGTTCCTATTGTGTCGCCAGAAAAAGAACGCCGCGACGCCAATAAGCAAAAAATAAACCGCGAACATCAGCGCGAAATTCGGAGGCTTGGGCTTCTCATGTGGATGCAAAAGGTCGACCGAAGGTTTCGACTGTGGACGTTCCGCGAGAATCATACCGAGTAACGACGCATACCGACCTGCGTTGAGCGGCTCAGCTACCCTAAGCTGCACGCCCGCGACCTTGAAGGGATTAACAAAATCAAGCTCGACGACGTCCTCTTCCAACGCGCGCGCAAGATAGCCTTCGGTAGAAGTCGGTTCGTCGCTTTCTGCCAGCTCTGATTTCAGAACGTCGGTAAATAGCAGAACGCGCTGCACCACGGCGTCTTCTGGCAAATCGTCTATACCGACCACAAGAGTGCGCGCTATTTCCTCGCGTATGCGTTGCGCGCGGTCGGCGATCGGCGTTTCCGGCAGGATGCGGAAAGATCGGAAATAGAGAACCTGACGACGATAGCAAAGCGTGAGATTAACTTCGTCTGGTAAATCTTGCACGAGCAAAACTGGTTCGTCGTAGTTGAGCGCGCAGAATTCCGCGCGCAAAAACTCGGCGAGCGCAAGTTCGCGTAATTCGATCTTTTTGGGCGCGGCGTGCGCGCCGACAAGCGTCTCGCGAATACGGCGCAATTTATCGCGCGCAATCGAGACGGCGACAACGCGGCGAAATCCTGTGCGCTTAGCGGTCTCCGGCAAACCTAACTCGCAATAGTCGAGCGGCTGCGTCTCGTTGAACGTAAAGGAATCGCGCAACGCCTGATTGAAGACGAGCTCTGGAGTCTCGGCGTCCGAGGCGTTCGGTATCGTCATGGGAATGACTTCGACGTCGTTTCGCTCAACAGAATAGCATAGAGTCGCCTTGCCGACTTTATGGTCGCGTAGGAGTCGCTTGAGCGTCTTAGCGAGCGGGGAATTTTTGAAGGACTCGCTACCCTTCTTCTTGACGGTTGAGACGACGTTCGGATCGCTTTCCTCGTCCTCCTCGTCGTCGTCGGCGACCGGCATACGTGGAACGTACGCCTTTTCCACCGTCTCGACGACTTCGGCGTCCTCTTCCTCGTCGTCCTCCTCGCCTTTCATTTCAACGCGTGTTTCGTTCGCGTCGTCGTCCTCGTCGAGCGCGGCGGCGGCAATCTCGGCGGCGGCGGTCTCAATCGGAGCGGAACCCACTTTAAGAACAATGAGACGATCTTTAAGAACGGCGCCGAGCGCAAAACGTGTTTCCACGCCGTCCCAATCGATTGCCAAAATTCTTGCCATGACTTACAACTCCTTAATTGCGTTCCGAATGACACGCGCGTATGCGCGTGCGCGCCGCTCCCGCGCGACGCTCGCCGCGCGTATGAAAGACGCCGCAGTTTAGCAATTATAATACCAGAAAAAAAATCGCGGTCTAGCTTTTCGCCGGCAAAAACGAAAAAGAAGCGAAAATTTAATCGATTAAAGCGACTTTAACGACCTTTAAGCGCGCCAAGCAGAAAATTCTATTGACGCCGAATCGCGTCCTCGATAAGATAGTCTAGGACGCGCGCACCTGTGCGACGCGCACATTACCGACGTCAAGGACCTTCACAATGAAACAAACGCTCTTTTACTTACCGACTCAAATAGCAGGACTTCCAATCTTCGGAACCGGGCTCCTGTTCTGGGCAATTTTAATCGTTGGCGCGATCACGATCCTCCGATATTTGTTGCAAAAGCGCGGGGGAGACGCTGTTTTTACAGCGTTCTTAGTCGCGCTCGGGCTCTTTCTCGCGCGCGTTGTCGGTCCGAAAATCTCGCTAGAGTCAGGGTTTCCCATTCGCGGTTACGGGGTTTTTCTGACGCTAGCAATCGTCGTTTCGACCAGTCTGACGGTGTATCGAGGTCGAAAATTATGGCGCTATCCTTTGGACGCGCTCTTTGGAATCGTATTGTTCGCCGCGTTCTTCGGGATAGTTGGAGCGCGCGTCTTTTACGTCGCTCAATATTGGCGTGAATTCCAAGGAGCGACGTGGCGCGAGACGCTCGTCGACGTCGTTAATATTACAAACGGTGGTCTGGTCGTCTACGGTTCCATGATCGGCGGCACGATCGCCGGCATACTCTATATGCTCTATAAGAAACTGCCGATAGCAGCGACGCTCGATCTGTTTGCGCCCTCGCTCATGTTAGGAGTTGCGATTGGACGAATCGGATGCCTTATGAACGGATGTTGTTTCGGCTCGCCATGTGACTTGCCTTGGGCGATAACGTTTCCGCCTGAGAGTCCAGCCTATGTCCAGCAACTCGACGAAGGCGTCATTTCACTCTACGGAATCACCTTGCAAGAAATTCCTGAAAGCGCGGAACACGCGCATGAACACGGGCTCGTTAATCTCAAGTCGAAGCGTCGCAATCTGGCGACGGAGACTCCGTCCGAAATCGTTGTTGCAAGCGTTGACCAGGGTAGCGAAGCCGAGCGCGCCGGTATCAAACCGGGTATGCGCATAGTACAAGTTGGAATAGCGGACGCAGGAACCTTTGAGGAGTCCGGCGCGGTCTACGACGGGGCGGCGCCGTCCAAGGTACGCCGCTTTCAGCCGATTAGCAACGCGCAATTGTTCTACTTCTTCCTGAATATGTGGGACGAAAACGGATCAGACGACGTCTGGCTCGTCGCGCAAGAGCCGGAAGTCGAGCAGAACGGCGACGTGCAAAAAGATTCTTCCGAGAGCGCGCTCAGCGCGTCGCGTACACGAACGTTCGTTTATCATCCGCGCCACGCAGAAGCGCGACCGGTTCATCCGACGCAACTCTACAGCTCGTTCTCCGCGTTACTCGTATGCGTCGTACTGTTAATCGTCTCGCGCTTTGTTCGTCGAGACGGACTCGTCTTCTCCTGCGCTATGCTACTCTATCCGGTAACCCGTTTCGCGCTTGAGATGCTACGCACGGACGAAGAATCCTTCTACGGCACGGGTCTTACGATCTCACAATGCGTTAGTCTTTGCATATTCGCGTTAGGGCTCGCATTAACGATTTACTTTCTTTCTCGTCCGGCGCGGCGCGCGCTCGACGGCTTTTTTCAGGAGGTTGAGCCGACAAACGCCGGGGCGTAACGCAACTTAGTAAAAAAAAGAGAAAAACCTTTGACGTCGAGCGCCTCGTTGTGCATAATTGGGGCGGGGCTCCGATCGATCGACGGAACTTTCCGGTAAAGAGCGCTGTTCGTTGGGAGAGCGCCGTCCTAACGACGAACGACCCGCTGGGTCGCATTTTCGCGCGTTCAGTGGCGCCATAACCTGCATACAAGGAGAATTCATATGCTAACGCAAAGTCGTTCTCAGATCGCCGCGACCGGCGAAATTTCGTCTCTCTTGGCTCAAGCAATGGAAGAGGGAGACGGACTCCTTTACTTGACGCCGAACTGGGTGCCGCGCGTCTTTTGCAAACCGGGTCGTCGTATTAAGCTGGCGCAAACCGACTGGTACGCGCTTGGACTCGATCGCGGTGGAATCGACGAACGCTGGTTCGGTAGTACAACGGAAGCGGACAACGTCGGACGCACGGAAGACGAAGGGCTAAGCTATGTTCGCGTCGCCGGAAAGCGGTTCACTCTTAAGGAAGCGGTCGCGGAAGGCAAAGGAGCTATCGTTGGAGACGAAACCTGGAGCAAGTACCAACGCTGGCCCGTCTTTTCGAAATTCTTCGATAATCTCGGACCGCTACCGCACCATATGCACCAAATGCAGAAAGACGCCGTTCTCACTGGGCAAGAGGGCAAGCCGGAATCATACTACTATCCCCCGCAGCTGAACGCGGCTGAAAACCGATTCGACTACACCTTCATGGGACTCGAGCCTGGCACGACGAAAGCGCAAGTGCGCAAGTGCCTCGAGAACTGGAACAAGGGCGACAACGGCATTCTCGATCTCGCCAAAGCGTATCGTCTCAAGCCTGGCACGGGCTGGCTCGTGCCCGCCGGCGTCTTACACGCGCCAGGCTCGGTATGCACGTACGAGCCGCAATGGGGCTCCGACGTTTTCGGGATGTACCAGTCGCTCACGGATCACGACGCAATTTCCTGGGATCTCCTCGTTAAAAACGTTCCGGACGACAAGAAGTTTGATCTCGATTTCATCGTGGAAATGCTCGACTGGGAAAAGAACGTCGACCCGTACTTTAAGGAACACAACTACCTCGAGCCGATCGTCGATCAAGAGAAATCTGCGCCGAACGGCGATTATGTCGATCGCTGGGTTGTATACGGTCTCGTCGACGGTAAGCAGCTCTTCTCGGCGAAGGAACTCACGGTCATGCCGGGTTGCAAATGCACGTTGCAAGACGGCGCGGCTAGCTGCTGGATTACGACTCAAGGTCGCGGCAAGATGGGCAAACTAAACGTCGAATCGCCAAATATGATTCATTTCGGCGAAGAACCGGACGACGAAATCTTCATAACGTCGGTCGCGGCGAAGAACGGCGTGGAAGTCGTGAACACTGGCTCCGAGCCGCTCGTCGGTCTCCGTTACTTCGGACCTGATTCGCACAAGAGCGTACCTATGGTCGGCGACTATCGCAAGTATCTTGACTAACGCAAACTAGACCAAATGCGTCTCACTCGACAAATCACGCGCGCCGCGAACTCAAGCGCTCTGCGACGCGCGTTTTTTTGAAGATTTTTATTTTTTACCTCTTGTCAAAATTCAAAAGGTAGGTAGAATACAACCCAACTTGACGCGAACGAGCGTACGATACGGTTGTTTGCACGTTAAGTTGTACCGAACGCCTCTATAGCTCAGTTGGTAGAGCAACGGACTCTTAATCCGTGGGTCGTGGGTTCGAGTCCCTCTGGAGGTATTAAAAGATGAAAGACTTCGTACGCAATCTGAGGCTACGAGGTCTTTTTTTATCTAATATCCAACGCGTGAAAGGACTGCGGAGATAAAATGAGCGTGGTAAGAACGGCGCCCACAACAGTGAATAGCGCCACAAAGGGACATAACATACATGACGGCGACTAATTCAGAAGAGGTTTGCCCTTGCATTTACCCTTGTCTTCTGCGTATCTGATTGGAGACTTACTTCACAGATTGACTATGACGATCTGAATAATACGCCAGCCAAATCAAGTAATGTTACTCGAACGCATCGTTCTCTTAGAGTAATCACTTGTATCAATCTTATTCGTAATCAGAAAGGTTGTCTACTTCGTCGAGAGATGGAATAGAAAGCAATTACCCAACGCCTTTTTCACTTCATCACTTTGTCAGTCTGATTGATTCCACGCTGTTTCAAGGTTCCAATGACGCTCATGAGAATAGTCTGAGTCTTAGCGCTTTTCTCTCTTCTATTACCAAACTATGTTGTCCTCATGAGAACGCGGCTGGGCGAACGCTTCGTTCGGTATGGTTATTGTCGAATGGAACGTAGTCGCATTCAAGAAAGGTTAGGAATATATCCCGATATTTAGCTAATCGCTTGACGAGACTCATTGCTCCCCTGTTTCGGAAGTAAACTCGAGGAGTTCGCCTAGACGTTGGAATAGCAGAGCCTGCTTTCGTTCAAATTCATCTACTGGTAGCTCGCTTGATTCGCTTTCAATCGGTAGAGTCTTGAACTAAACGATTCAATTGTGATTGAAACTTGTTCAAGTTTTCCTTATGTCCTTGTAAAGCTCGATTCCTTTTAAGTCGCTAAGAGAAGGAGAATAAGACAATTGGTGGAGAAGCGAGGCGTTCCATGTTGTTACAAACAAAGTAGAATTCTGATATCAGAAAGCCGTTGAAGTATTCCATCCCAAATTCATTCAAAGCTTGGTACCACGTGTGTGTGAATCATGGAATACGTTTCGTTTTCCTGGATAGACGAGACAACCAAAAGCGTACTGACATTAACCTGCCAACCGCTTTCATTAGTATGTAACACGCCATAGCCTAACATGAGGCGCGAATTGCTTCGCGACAATCGGTGAAGAATTCCGCTACACACTTCCAAAGTTCAAAGGGAACTCCAGGCGTTACATTAACCGAGAAATGATAGTTCAAAATCTCGGGGATTTAACTCGTTGTTGAAGCAAGCCATAGTGTCAATGCGCCGCCCTCGCCAGCGTATTGTTGCCAATGCGACGATCAGGAAGCGCGTCGGAAATCTTTCCATTTTGACAATGTGACTCGAAAATCCGTGAATACTGCTCATGGAGTCTCAGGCTTTCAACTCGCGGAAACATCCCCAATAATTTGTGATCTCATGGAGCTATTCGAACGACGTTTGATAACTCGTCCTGCAGGGCTGGCGACAAATTCGGGCGCGGCGAAGCCCTGCGCACACGAGCAGTCGTCCTTTTCGCTATCCTTTTCCTTTGAGCGCTTTCGAAAGCTTATATTCAATACTATCGCAGAGCGCAATCCAACTCGCTTCCACGACGTTTTCACTCACGCCTACGGTTCCCCAACGTTCTTCCCCGTCTTTACTTTCGATAATAACTCGCGTCGTTGCGGCGGTCGCTGCGTCGGAATTGAGCACGCGCACCTTATAATCGACGAGCTTCATTTCGCCCAATTCGGGATAAATCGGCTGCAACGCCTTACGCAACGCGTTATTGAGCGCGTCGACCGGACCGTCCCCCTCCGCGACCTCATGACGTATTTCGCCGCGTTTACCGACGCGCAATTTAACAGTCGCGACCGTTGCGTTTGTTGTGAGCGACTCGTTAACGACGTTCACGACGACGCTCGTCTGATAATTAAGACGCCTAAAACTCGGCTGGAACTCGCCCTTCAATTTACTAACGAGCAATCTAAACGAGCCTTCCGCAGCTTCGTACTGATAGCCCTCGCTCTCTTTCTGCGCCACCGCGTTCAGAATCGTTTCGATCATCTGCGGTTCGAGCGGTCCGGTTTCCTCAAGACGGTACTTTTTCGCCCACGCCAGAATATTCGACTTGCCAGAAAGCTCGCTCACAAGAATCCGGCGCTCGTTACCGACCGCTTCCGGTGGAATATGCTCATAGGTCGAGGAATCGCGATTCACCCCGCTTACGTGCATACCGCCTTTATGCACGAACGCGCTTTTGCCGACGAAGGGCTGACGTCTGTCAGGATTCACGTTGGTTAGCTCGTAAAAGAAGTTTGACGTCTCTGTGAGTCGTTCGATCGCGTGCGGACGCAACACCTCGTACTTGCCGCCGCATTTCAGCGCTAGAATAGCCGCGATAACAAGTAAATCAGCGTTCCCGCAACGTTCGCCTAGCCCGTTCATTGTCCCCTGAACAAGAGTCGCGCCGCTACGCACCGCCGATAAGGTGTTCGCAACGGCCAATCCGCAATCGTTATGCGTATGGATTCCGAGCGTACTCGGCGAGTCGCCGCGCGCGCTACGCATTAACTCTTCGTACGCCGCGCTTGTACCGCGTTCGACCTCGTCCGTAAGCGCGCCGCCGTTTGTATCGCAGAGAATCACGGCGTCCGCGCCGCCTTCGACCGCCGCGCGCAACGTGGCGAGCGCGTAAGACGCGTTCTCTTTCCAACCGTCGAAAAAATGCTCAGCGTCGAAGAAAACGCGCTTACCGACCTCGACCGCCTTCGCAATCGTTTCGCGTATCATCGCTATATTCTCATCCGGCGAGACGCAAAGAGCCGTCTCCGCTTGAAATTTCGACGATTTGCCTACGATCGTTAGTATCGGCGCCGAACACGCAAGGAGTTGCGAAAGTCCGGAGTCCGAATCGACGTTGACGCCTTTGCGGCGCGTCATTCCAAACGCGCAAATTTGCGCGTTACGAGGAGGTTTCGTCGCAACGCTCTCAAAATAACTTTTATCCTTCTCATTCGACGCGGGATAGCCGCCTTCTATATAGTCAATTCCAAGTTCGTCGAGCTTACGCGTTGCGGAAAGCTTGTCGTTTAAGGAGAAAGCCACTCCTTCAGACTGCGCGCCGTCGCGCAACGTCGTATCGTATAGTTCAATGCGAATAGGCATAATCGGCTCACATATCAAGCGAACCGCGCCGACGCTAAGGATTGCGAAGGCGCGGTTATATCATAACAATGGGAAATCAAACGCGTACTTTCGGCGCGAGATCGACTAGATGCGATTCGCTGAAAATTCCTCGACTAGCTTCTGCTGACTCGTCTTACCGTGCGCTTCGTCAACGAGCACGCCCGCGCAACGTTCGCTCAAGCTAATCACGCTAACGTTCACGTTACTCTCCGAAAGCGTGCGGAACATTCGGCTCGCCAGACCAGTATGACTGCGCAAACCCGAGCCGCGCACCGTTAGTTTAACTACGCGACCGTCAAATTCTGCGCAACATCCATACGCGTCGCATATGCTCGTCGAGACAGACTTGACTGCTTCTAATTCCGCGCGCGGGATGGTGAACGTTATATTCGCCAAATTCTCACGACCTACGCTCTGAACGATCATATCCACTATGATACGACCTTCGGCTATTTTATCAAAGACGTCCGCCGCCAAACCAGGTCGATCGGGAAGATTATAGAGCGTTACGCGCGCTTGATCCTCGTCGAGATCGACCGCTTCCACAACGACCTCTTCCATTTCTTCCATCTCGGCGCTCGTTATGTGCGAGAGTAATCTTGGCGAAACGCCTTCGAGGAAAGAATCGACTTGTTTCGTCGCGCTAGAGCCTGTCGTAGACTCGTCAGAAGCCGTCGCTGCCGGTTCCTCGTTGAGTTTAAAAGCGTCGTGCACCGCTCGCAAAGCCTTAACCCCGTCCTCGCGACTTATCAACGCGGAAATCTTAATATCGCTCGTCGCGATCATGTGAATATTAACGCCGTGTTCGAAAAGCGCATGGAACATTCGTTGCGCTACGCCCGTCTGTTGCGTCATACCAAGCCCGACGAGAGAAACTTTCGCAACCTTATCGTCGAATTCCAACCGTTCGGCGCCAATCTCTTCGACTGTCGCCATCATCACGTCGCGCGCCTTTGCCGCGTCGTCGCTCTGAACGGTAAAGGAAACGTCTGTGCGTCCGTCTCGACTCGAATTCTGCGCGATCATGTCGATCGGTATCTTCGCCTCAGCTAATTTCGAGAAGAGGCGCATCGCGACCCCAGGCTGATCCGGAACGCCGTAAACGGTCAAACGCGTTTCGTCCGTAGCAAGCGCAGCGCCGCAAGCAGACGCTGAACGACTCTCTGGCTCAGGACCAATTACCGTGCCTGGATTCTCCGTAAAACTACTACGAACGTGCACAAGAACGCCAAACTTCTTGGCAAATTCGATCGAACGACTGTGCATAACGCCAGCGCCCATACTTGCGAGTTCAAGCATTTCGTCGTAGCTAATTCGGTTCAATCTACGCGCGTCAGGAACAATTCGCGGATCCGTCGTATAGACGCCGTCAACGTCGGTGTAAATATCGCAACGTTCAGCCTTCAAGGCTGCGGCAAGCGCAACCGCCGTCGTGTCGCTACCGCCACGCCCGAGCGTCGTTATATTGAAATCGTCGTCGACGCCTTGGAAACCCGCAGCAATCACTATCTTACCAGCGTCGAGCGCTTTAACCATACGATCCGTGGAAATCGAGCGAATACGCGCCTTATTATACGTCTTGTCCGTCTTAATGCCTATCTGCGCGCCCGTAAAGCTGACTGCTTCGTGCCCTAGTTTCTCAAGCGCGATCGCCATAAGCGCGATCGTTACCTGCTCGCCGGTCGACAGTAGCATATCCATTTCGCGCGCGTTCGGTCGCTCAGTAAGCTCTTTCGCCAAGCTAATGAGAGAATCCGTCTGTTTGCCCATCGCGCTCACGACCATAACAACCTGGTTACCGGCGCGCGTTTCAAGAATAGCGCGCCTCGCAGCCGCGAGGATGCGCTCCGTCGTAGCAACGCTCGTTCCGCCAAATTTCTGTACGATCAACGCCATGCTATCGATCCTTTCTACTCGATTTCACAATAAACGTCGGAGCGCGCACACGAACGCGCGCTACGATAAATCGGATAATATTATATAGCGTTCTTCAGCTATTCCAATAGGCGCCGCCCCCGTTTTTGAGAAATATAGTTAGACTTGTCTAACCACACAAAACTCGACTCGATTTCATATCGAATTCGTCGTTGACTAACGTGCGAACACAAAGTAAAATTGCTCAACGAAGCGTTGATTGACGCGTTTTAACTCACTTCAAAGGAAATAGTATGACAGACTCGCTATCAAGCGCCACAGGCGCCGCCATGTGTTCAGGTAGAATCGTCGAACTGCGCCGCCTATTTTCCAGCAACGGCGCGCGCGCGCTTCTCTACCTTGAAACGTTTGGTCCGACTGCCTCGATTAAAGATCGCGTTGCAGAAGCGCTCTTCGGCGCCGCGTTCAATCTCGGTCAAATTTCCAAAGACACGCAGATTGTGGAGGCGACTAGCGGTTCGTTTGGCGTCGCGCTCGCGAGACTCGCCGCCGCGCGAGGTCTTGAGGCGACAATCGTCGCGCCGGAAAGTTTGCCAGACGCGCGACGCGAACTCCTGCAGCGCTTCGGCGCTAAACTCATCCTTACGCCAACGAGTCACGGGATGACAGGCGCTGTTCAGAAGGCGCGCGCGATCGTCGCGGCTAACCGGAACGCATGGAGTCCAAACCTATTTGACAATCCCGCTAATCCAAGCGCGTATGAAGTAGGAACAGCGCCGAACGTCTGGCGTGAAACGCTCGGCGGCGTTGACGCGTTCGTAGCAGGAGTCGGGTCGGGCGGCGCTTTTGTCGGCGTCTCACGATTTTTGCGTCGAAAGAACGAGCGCATCGAACGAATAGCTGTCGAACCGTCGGACTCAGCAACTCTCTCCGGTGGGATTGTAAGCCGAGTCTCGTCAATCCCCGGGCTAGGCGCCGGCTTCGTCCCGTCTATCTTTGACCGCAGTCTTCCCACGCGCATTGCAACAGTAACGCCAGATGAAGCGGCGGACTGGAGGGAGCGACTCGCGAGAATCGAGGGATTGCAAGTTGGGCTCTCGACGGGAGCTAACGTAGCCGTTATTGCGCGCATGGCGACGCAACGCGAGTATTACGGCAAAACTCTCGTTACTCTGGCGTTTAGCCGAGAGTAACGAGCGCATATACGTCGTGAGTTCGCGGAAATTCTGCTACTTCGGTTCTTCAACGCCAATTCTGAGGTCAACCGTCTTCACAGCAGTTCCCCCGTCCCCCTTT
>ONJR01000047.1 GCA_900318195.1 uncultured Planctomycetota bacterium | reverse complement strand
GCAAGCGGGAGCGCAAGGAGCGACAGGCGCGCAAGCGGCGGGAGCGCACGGGGCGGGACCGCAAACGGGAGCGCAAGGCTTGCAGGGACGCTTGCAAATGACGGGCTTGCAGATTACAGGCTTGCAGACCGGAACGCAGGGCTTGCAAATGATCGGCTTGCAGACCGGAACGACCGGCTTGCAGCAAATCGGCTTGCAGGAAAATTTCTTAACGCAAACCGGCGCGCACGGAGCCGGAGCGCAGGCGGGTTCGCACGGAGCCGGAGCGGCTTCGCAAGCGGGAGCGCAAGGCGCGGGAGCGGCTTCACAAGCGGGAGCGCAAGGCGCCGGAACGTCGCACGCGGGAGCGCAAGGATCGCACGCAGGAGCGCAAGCGAGGCGAGCTCTTAGGCGAGCGAAAGGACAGAAGCACGGGGTGCAAGGCGCGCACGCGGGAGCGCAAACGGGCTCGCAAGGAGCGCAAACGTTGACGGCGTCACAAGCGCCGACGGGTTCGCAAGGAGCGACCGGCTTGCAAGGAGCGACCGGTTGGCACGGAGCCGGAGCGGCTTCGCAAACGGGCTTGCAAGGAGCGACCGGCTCGCACGGGGCGACCGGCTGGCACGGAGCGACGGTAACTTCGCCGCACGGCGCGGGAGCGGCTTCCGCAGCAGGGGCGTCGGCCGGGGTAACTTCAGCATCTTCCGCAGCAGCGGCGACAGCTTGCGCGTCGTCGTTCGTCGCGGCGGCTTCTTCTTGAGCGTACGTATAAGAAGCGGAAACGACTAGCGCCAACGCCGCCATCAAGCTCAGAAACTTTTTCATGGAAACTCTCCTAAAGGGGGGATTGCGGGCGCCGATCTCTGACTCTTCACAGTGATAGCAATCAAAGCGTCGCCTATGTTACTACAACGTAGGAATCCTTCGTGGATTCCCTTGACTTTCTAACAAATATAACACACCCAGCTTTCTTGTCAAGAAAAATCTCCCCAAATTAACTCCTTTTTAAAATTTCGCCACAATTTCCAGCCCGTCAAATAAGCACAATCATTAAACCTCCTTTCATTGTCTTAATATGTCGTCAACTTTACCAACAACCTCGAGCTCTTCAAAGCGAGTCGACAAAAAGCCGCGCGCGAGTACGATCGGCTCGCGCGCGGAAGGAAGGAATGTGCGTTCATTCGCCAAACAGCGTCATTCGGTCGTGCAGGAATTCTCCTCTGCGATTCCAAGCGCGCTAAAATAAGCGGCTTCCCAAATCCAGTCGTTCGGCTCGTTCACCACCTCGACCGTCGTCTCCACGCCGGCAAATTCGCCGAGCGGTACTTCTATCCACTGCCAACCGTCGGCATCGACCGTATCGCGCGAGACGATCTCCTCAAAGAGCTTCTTACCGTTCGCTTCTACGCGCAAACGATAATCGCCAAGTTGGCTGCCGTCCCCGTTAATATGGTGCGAAACGCGCATATAAAGCGTTGACGACTTCGTTGGAACGAGCGTCTTGGAAAGTCGCGCGCCGACCTCGCGAGATTCCGGGTGCGTCATAAACACGTTCTTGCGTCCGCGATACTCCTGTCGATAGCCCGGGTTCATATCGGGTCCCATATGCGAGACGGTAAATCCGTCCATGAACTTTTCAAGCGCGTCGGCGTCGGTGTAGTCGCGATATTTAATCTGACTCATTTCTTCTTCCGTAAATCGTCCGTCGTCCCCTTCGAGCGGCTTATCCGTTGGATTGGCGCAACTCGTAAGCGCGCTGGGCACGATTTCCGTACGCGGAATATAGAACCACTTTTCGCCGTTTTCCTCTTTAAGGAATCCGCCTTCTTTAATCACCGCCTGCGTCGCGAGGCTTTCGCAAACGTTCAGGAGCGCCGGGAAATTATACGCCGTGTGGCTGAAGACGCGCGATTCGTCCAACTTTTCCGAGAATCGAGGCGGCAACGCGGAAAATCCAAGCGTTGTGAAAAGAATACCGCCCGCGCTCGAAGGATTGCAGTCCGAATCCTGACCGCAACGCGTCGAGATAACGATCGTCTTATCGAGATCGCCCTCGCCGTAGAGCAACCCAACGAGAATATACGCGCCGTTAATCTTGACGTCTATATTGAAATCGCTCGTCGGTCCGCTGCACGACCATTTGCGATACTCGGGATTGAGCTGGTACTTTTCGTTAATCTTGTTCCAGCACGCCTCCCAATCGTCGGGAAATTCACGCTTCCACTCGAGAACGTCGCGCACCATTTCGGCATAGCCGGAATCGTGAGGGATCGCTTGCAACGCCGCGTCGATTATCTTATGAACATCAGACTCAAAGAACGCCTCGGCATAGAGCGCGCCGACAAACTGACCGGCGTACATACCGTCGCCATAGTTCATAAGACGACCAAATTTTTCGCCCATGCGAACCGCGTTATTAGGAAGACCGGGAGAAATTAGTCCCGAGAAATCCGACTCGATCTGATAATCGATGTCGTCCGCGCAATGACTGAATTCTGGACGACTAGAATTGGGCGGCGCTATGCCGCAACGAAGGTTCTTGCGTCCGCAAACGTTCGCGTGCCATAGGGGATACCCGCTGTTCGCGAAGTCGATTCCCGCCTGACGAATCGAAACGTCGAGACCGTGCTCCTCCATCGAGCGCAAAAAAGTCATTTCGACGTAGAGATCGTCTTGCCCGAAGGCGTCGTTGATCATCTCGGGCTTCCATTTCGGCATTGCTTCTTCGGGAATGATCTTGCCGCAGTAATGGAATTCGGTTGGCGCGCCCCAGCATACGCCGGCGATTTGCCCAATCCATCCTCCCTTCATCTTATCGCGATATTCCGCGACAGATATTTTACGATAACTTTTGCCGTCTAGAACGACGTCTTCAGCATACGCGCGCGCCGCGAACGCCGCGCTCAGTACCACAAGAGCGGTCAATACAACGTTTAATCTACTTTTTATCATGCGTTCACCTTTCTCCACACAACGTTGGTCGCGACGTCAACGGCGCCGCTATCTTCTGCATTATAGCGATCTCATTACGCCGTTCAATCAAAATCTCAAGAAAAGCAAAAAGCGCAAACGCCGGAAAATAGCGTTCGCGCTTAAATCAACCAACGTCGGCGTCGCGCAACGAACTAATTTTAACGAATGATCGTCTGCTCGCGACTCGGACCGACCGACACGATCGAAACCGGTTTGCCGACTATCTGCTCGAGACGCGCAAGGTAATTCTTCGCGTTTGTGGGAAGCGCGTCGTAGGAAGTAACGCCGTCGATCTCCTCGCGCCAGCCAGGCAAGGTTTCGTAGATCGGCGCCACGCGGGCAAGTTCGTCGACGTCGCTCGGCACATAGTCGATACGCTTACCGTCGAGTTCGTACGCGACGCATACGTTTACCTCGTCAAATCCGCTAAGAACGTCGAGTAGCATAACGGAAAGCTCAGTCGCGCCGCTCAAGCGACTTGTGTAACGCACCGCGACCGCGTCAAACCAACCGCAGCGCCGCGGACGCTTCGTAACCGTGCCGTACTCGTTGCCGCGATCGCGAATACGCTGACCAATCTCGTTATTAAGCTCCGTCGGAAAAGGACCGCCGCCGACGCGCGTCGTATACGCCTTAACAATTCCGACCACTCGCTTAATGAACGTCGCTGGAAGCCCCGAACCTGCTATTACGCCGACCCCGGAACTGTTGCTGCTCGTTACATACGGGAACGTCCCGTAATCGACGTCGAGCATGGCGCCTTGAGCCCCTTCGAGCAGCATCTTCTTATTCGCGTCGACTGCGTCGAGAAGGTAATTCACAACGTCGCCAACGAACGGCTTGAGCCGCGCCGCGTAACTCGTATAGTCGGCGACTATCTTATCGGCGTCAAGCGGCTGCACGGTCGCGCGAACCTCGGCGTTGCGCGCCATTCCAGGCAACGAGCTATTCTTGAGCGCGCAGATCTTGCGAACTTTCTCGCCGAAATCCGAACGATAAAGATCGCCCATTCGGATCGCCGTCGAACGACCTACCTTGTCGCGATAGCACGGTCCGATACCGCGCATCGTCGTACCGATCGCTTCGTTGCGAACCCCGGAGTCGTTCATGAGGCGATCTTCCTCTTTGTGCCAGGGGAAGATCACGTGCGCGCGATCGCTTATCAGTAAATTCCTTTCGATTTCGACCCCCGCGCCGCGAAGACGATCTATCTCGCTAAGCAACGCTTCAGGATCAACGACAACCCCGCTCGCTATCACGGACTTCACTTCCGGACGAAAAACGCCGCTAGGAATGAGCGAAAGTTTATACTTCGCGCCCCCGAAGACAACCGTGTGCCCCGCGTTCGCGCCGCCCTGATAACGGACGACAATATCGTTCTGGGCGGTCAATAAATCGACGATCTTACCCTTCGCCTCGTCGCCCCACTGTAATCCAATAACGCAAGTCGCTGACATTTTCAACCTTACTCTTCATGACTCGTTACCGTCGTCGCTTTCGCCAACGACGCGCGCAAAAACATTATTATAGCGTCTTCAGCGCGAATGAAAAGACCCGCCGAATCACGCGCTAGTTAGGCGTGTCCAAATACGGATCTTGCCCCATACCGCGCTGCATCTTTTTGCGCTCCTTCTCGTAATAGAGCATCGTCTTTCGGCTACGGTAGCTCTTCTTCTCGACCTTCTTCTGAGCGCGATAGAACATCTTGAGCTTGTTAGGATACTCCTTATCCGGCTCCTCCTGCGCCTTCGCTTTGATCTTATTCGCCTTCTTGGGACCGTACGCCTTTTCGAGAATCTCGTCCTCGAGGGATAGATACTGTCGATAGCTCCCAGGGTCGCCTTGACGTCCGCATCGTCCGATGAGCTGCCGGTCGATTCGCGCTGATTCGTGCAGTTCCGTACAAACGACGTCGAGACCGCCAATTTCGAGCACTTCTGGCGGCAACTTAATATCCGTTCCGCGTCCCGCCATATTCGTCGACACGGTTACTTTGCCCCAATGCCCGGCGTCGGCGACGATTTCCGCTTCCTCCGCTATTCGGTTGGCGTTTAACACGCTGTGTTCGAGCTTTCGTTCCGTAAGGAGGTTCGATAGAATTTCCGATTTATCGATCGTACGCGTGCCGATCAAAACGGGGCGTCCGAGCTCGTGCAATTCCATAATTTCCGCAACGATCGCGTTCCATTTGGCGCGTTCCGTGGCAAAGACGCGCGTCGGAAGTTGAATACGCTGCGGAGGACGGTTCGTTGGAACGGGAATAACGCGACACTTATAAATTCGACGCAATTCCGCGCTCGACGCCGCCGCCGTACCGGTCATGCCCGCCAAATGCTCAAAGCGCAAGAAGAAGTCCTGAACCGTTACGCGCGCCGCTTGACCTGTCGCAACCGTTATTTCAACCCCTTCCTTCGCCTCTACTGCCTGGTGTATACCCTCGCGCCATTTGCGACCCTCGCCCAAACGACCTGTGAACTCGTCCACAATGACGATCTCGCCGTCTCGAACTATGTACTGTTGATCCAAGTGGAATTCGCGATCAACCTTGATCGCGCGCTTAACGTACTCGTAAATGTGATACAGACCCGTACGCTCCATCGCTTCCGGTTTCGGTAAGCGCCGCGCTTTAAGCCGACCTTCGCGCGTAAGCTCGACCTCGCGCTTCTCATGATCGTACGTGTAATCCTCGTCTTCAATGAACTCGTAGATCGAGTCCGCCGCCCACTTATAAGCTTCCACCTCCTGCTTCTGCTCGTCGGTCGGCAACGCGCTAATAATGAGCGGCGTGCTCGCCTCGTCGATTAAAATGGAGTCCGCCTCGTCGACCAAACAGAAATAAGGTTCCTGACGCTGCGTCGGCTGCTCGTTCTTCTCCTTCTGCTCGCGCAACATCGCGCCGAGCAGGTCCGTCTGACCTTCTCGAATGCGACGCAAGAGCAACCTGTCGCGCAAAAAGTCGAAGCCAAATTCTTTCGCCGTCCCGTACGTTACGTCGCACTCGTACGCCTGGCGACGATCGTTCGTCTGCTGTTGCGTCTGGATGACCCCGATCTTCATTCCAAGAGCCTGATAAATCGGTCCCATAAGCTCGGCGTCGCGCGCCGCCAGGTAGTCGTTGACCGTGGCGAGCAACGCGCCTTTACCTGCTAAAGCGCGCAAATAGAGCGGCGCCGTCGCCGTGAGCGTCTTACCTTCGCCCGTCTGCATCTCGACAATCGAACGATTAAAAATCGCTATGCCGCCTAAAATCTGAACGTCGAAATGCCGCATTCCCAGCGTACGACGACCGGCTTCACGGACAAGCGCGAACGCCTCCGGCAACAAGCGCGCCAACGGCTCGCCGCTACGCGCGCGATAACGCAACGATAAGCTGTATTTCCGAAGCTCGCGATCATCGAGTTTCTGGAACTTAGGCTCCAGCGCGTTCACGCGATCCAATTCATAGGACCATTTTGCAAGTAGACTGCGCGTCGTAAAAGGAAAACACCTGTCGACTACGCGTTTCATTCCTGATGGTATTGCGCCCAACTGTATTTCTCCAAAGGCTCTGGGGTCGCTAACGGGGTTGACTACTCGCCGATCGCAACGGCGCGCGGCGAATGCAACGCTCCCTTCTCGTTCATTTCCATTATCTGTTTATCGACAAAATTCACAAGCTCCCCAATCGTATGCGTCCGAAATAGCGCATAGTTCCAAATCCGCTCGAGAACCTCGAAATCGTTAATCTGGACGCACTTTTCGATAAGTTCCGGAGGACAAAAACTAAAATTACGCAACGTTAGAGTCTGAATATCCTCGATCTTAACTTCGATTCTACCTTCGATTCTACCCTCTGCCTTCCCAGCAAGCTTCAATTCGTCAAAATATGAGATCATTGCGTTCCTCGCGCCTTAGCGTGTGATTGGCGTTAATTTCAAGCGCGTCCTCGCTCGTAAGCGGACGCAAGAGCGTAATTCATTCGCCGTCCAACCCTGCTGCGCGCATCTCGGCGTCGACATGGTCAATGACTTCCTCAAGACTCTGAGCCTTGAAAAGCGCAAAGTTCAAGATTCGATCTAGAATCGCGTAATCGTTAATTCGAACACATTTCTCGATCAATTCCGGAGGGCAGCGCTCAAACTCGTGCGTCAGGAAGCCTTGAATGTCTTCAATCTTACCCTCTATCTTACCCTCTATCTTACCTTCGATTCTACCCTCCGCCTTCCCGGCAAGTTTCAATTCGTCAAAATATGAGATCATTACGTTCCTCGCGTCCTAAGCGCAGAGATTAGCGTTTAAATTCAAACCGTCCTCATTCAAGGGTCCAGACACAAGGGGTTATTCATTCGTCAGCTAATCCCGCGTCAATCATCTCGGAATCGACGTAATCTATGATCTCGTCAAGATCCTGAGCCTTGAAGAGCGCAAAGTTCCAGATGCGATCTAGAATCTCGAAATCGTTAATCCGAACGCATTTTTCAATCAGGTCTGAAGGACAAGATTCAAACTCGCGCGTCAGGTAATTGTGAATGTCTTCGATCCTGGTCTCGATCTTACCCTCAATCTTACCTTCGATCTTACCCTCGATCTTACCCTCAATCTTACCCTCGATCTTACCCTCGATCTTACCCTCTGCCTTCCCGGCAAGCTTCAATTCGTCAAAATATGAGATCATTACGTTCCTCGCGTCCTTAGTGTGTAGATTGGCGTTAATTTCAAGCGCGTCCTCGCTCGTAAGCGGACGATTTTGATTCTTCAGCGCTTTATCCGCATAGACAAAGTTGGCTCGAGCTAAATAACGTTCTCGTTCGCCCCAGCTAACTACGTCGTTATAACGCTCAAAAATTCGCTTGAAAACTTGGTGAAGAATTTTTAAACTCGCCGCCGCCAGTAATTCTGCCATAACGCGAACGAACGGCGAGCCGACCAGCGCGTTGTCTCGGTACATACGCGTCAGGTTGACTCCAATGATCGGCAACTGAGCTTGTAAATGCCCAAGCGAGTCGGGCAATGGGTAACATTCGCTAAATTTCGGAGGCTCATACTCGACATTGGCGCCAGAATACAGGAGAACAATAAGCGGTTGCGCTAAGCGCGCGCCCGACACGGATTGACGACCTGACTTCCAGTCCGAATACCTACGACGGCACACGAGCGCAAAATAATAAAGCAACTGATTAATGGTTGCCTGATCGGCGGAGGCGCCGCCCCACGACTTGTGTTCTACAATTAACGTCAGATCCAATGGGAGTCCGTCCGACTTCGATGGAATACGATACACAAGGTCAAGCACGTTTTTGCCTAGAAAATCGTCGTAAACTTCATTCGACATAATAGCGAGTCTATCGACGTCAAATTCGCGCGCGACCTCGGGCACATACAGCTTAACGAATTCGATCGCAGACAAACGGTCGCCCAGCGTAACATGACACAAGGAGTCGTGAATTGACCCGAACCGCTTTTCCGCCGCCTCGAAATCTAGGCGGAACGAACCGTCGCGCGCTCGCGGCGCTTCAAAAGCGCGCGTGGCGTCATTAGGGTCTTGTTTCGTCATACGCTACGTTTCTCCTATGTGTTTCTGTACCGTTTTGGCGCGCGCAAATCACAGAACGCGCCGCTTCAATTATAGCCAATTCAAGCGCTCGTTCAATCGCCGCTCAACGTTGCGCCGTCATCCGCTCGTCGACAAACGCCATGAGTTCGTCAAGACTCTGCGCCTTAAAGAGCGCAAAATTCCAGATCTGATCCAGAATCGGAAAATCGTTAACTTCGACGCATTTCTCCCGCAACTCCGGTGGACATTGGTCAAATTCGCGCTGAACGAAAGAGCAAAGACTCTCGATTTTAAGACTCTCGATTTTATCTTGGATCATTCCTTCGATCCGCCCTTTGACTAGACCACGCTTCTCACCACGCTTCTCACCGCGTTTCTCACCTTTAAGTTCCAGTTCGTCAAAGTATGAAATCATCACGTTCTTCGCCTCCTCTTTATGTAAATCTGAGTTAGAGAACGATCGAGATTCTTTCTTGTGTTACGACTTCGCGTCCGTCATCCGCTCGTCGACAAACGCCATGAGTTCGTCGAGACTCTGCGCCTTGAAAAGGGCAAAATTCCAGATCTGATCCAGAATTGGAAAATCGTTGACTTCGACGCATTTCTCCCGCAACTCCGGTGGACATTGGTCAAATTCGCGTTGAACGAAAGAGCAAAGACTCTCGATTTTATCTTGGATCATTCCTTCGATCCGCCCTTTGACTAGACCACGCTTCTCACCACGCTTCTCACCACGCTTCTCACCGCGTTTCTCACCACGTTTCTCACCTTTAAGTTCCAGTTCGTCAAAGTATGAAATCATTACGTTCTTCGCCTCCTCTTTATGTAAACTTGCATTAATATCGAGCGCGTCCTCGCGCGTTATGGGGAGACCGAGATTCTTGAGCGCCTTGTCGGCATAAGCGAAACTCGATTTCACGAGGTACTCTTCACGAGCTCCCCATTCGTCAACCTCGTTATAGGACTCGAACAAACGTTTGTAAATCGTCGGCAATTCGCCAAGATTCGCGGACGACAGCAACGCGCCAAGATTACGAACAAAGGACGAACCGACTAGACGATTTTCCCTATACAGACGCGTTAGATTCACTCCCATGATCGGAAAACGTACTTTCCAGCTG
>ONJR01000124.1 GCA_900318195.1 uncultured Planctomycetota bacterium | reverse complement strand
TTCCGTTCTTAATCGCCTTCGCGTCGAACTCGAAAAGCATTTCGGCTTGTCCAGAGATATTTGTGTGGATCGATTCCGTGTCGGGAAACCGCCCTTTCTCCGTCTTGATTTCAACGCCGTCTAGGTAAGCATGGTCGTCGCGCTCCGTTCGTGTAATGTGCAACGGAGTCCCCTCGACTTTCTTAGCGTCAGTCTCTATCCGAAGCGTTACCTCTTCTTTGCCTTTCTTTGGGTTCGCGTCGAGCGCGTCCTTCAATGTCTTCGGCAGAAAGATCGCACAGTCCGCCCCTTCGCCGTTAGGATCGTAGGAATCCCGATCCATATAAACTGTCGCGTCGACGAGGGCGCGACCGTCAGTTGCAACGAACGTTGCTTCGATCGGGGAGTGTGCGCGGATCGCCAGGCAATCTAGCCGGTAATGGGAATTATTCTTGTCGATGAACTTTCCCATTTGAGTTACGACCCACTTCAAGTCGTCCTTTTTAAGAGTGATTTGAAACTTCATTACTGTCTCCTTCCTTACGCGGTTGCTTCGGCGACTTCGGCGAGCCCTTGAAGCGCGTTGTAGTATTCAGTCCCAAGAATGTATTCAACCGCCTTTTGTGCGCGACCTGCGGCAACCACGATGAGTTTGTTGTCATCTGCAATTCGATCACGCCATAGCTTGATATACGCCGCGCTATTGTTAAGAGATTCGTCGGTCGTAAGTCCCAGTAGGCTACACAGCATAGCCGCGCCGATCTCAGCAACGAGTTCCTCTTGCGCGTACTTTTTCGTTCCTTCTTTACCAGTCATGTCGCGCTTCAAGCGGCTTTTGTGCCCGGTCGAGTGGACGCATTCATGGAACACCGTAGAGTAGTATTTTGAGATCTCGTCGAACTGCGCAATGTTTGGAAGTTCGATTCGATCGTCGGTGGAGTAGAACGCGCGGTCGCGGAAGCTGTCGTTTAGAATCGTAATCCCTTCGCGACGGCAGTAGTCGCGCCATACCTTTTCGGCGTTCTCAATCGGATTAAGAATATTGGGGAATCGTTGCGTATTGATATGCTTTGTTTCAACCCCTTCAACGTCGCCGAGATGAAAGACGTTATACCAGCGGAGAATTGGACGGAGAACTTCACGTCCGTTTTCGTCGAGTTCGTCTTTCTTAACGACCGTCCAAAACACGATCGGACACGCCTTCGCGCCTTTCTTTACATGTCCGCCCTCATCTTGGATCTGTTTGAATGTCGCCCACTCGCCGCCTTTGCCGAGAAGCAACATCTGATTGAGCGCCGAGTACGGTTCGCCGGATCGGTGTGAGCGCGCGAGGATTGTTTCTACCCAAGGTTTACGCCACGGGACAACGCCTGCGTCGAGTTGTTCCAAGATACGCTGAGTAACCATGTCATAGATATTCTGTTTCATTGTTTCGTCCTATTAGAGAATTGAGAGAAATTAGAGAAGTGAGAGAGTAGCCCGCGCCGCGCTTGACGCGGGCTGTTCGTTTCGCTTAGCGTTCGGTCAGTTGCTTCATCGACTTATTGATGAACTTCGCAACGTACTTTTGGGCGTCCAAGCTCGTCTTGTCATAGCTTCCGAGGAGCGCGATCACGTCTTTCCATGCGGTCTTATTCGAGTACTTCACACGGTCGATCTCAATGTTACGCAAGGCTTCCTCGCGGCTCGCGTATCCTTTGAACTGCAACCAGAAACGCTTAGCGACGCGCGGCTTGACCGCTTCGCGATAGCTCGTAGCAAGGTTGCCGAAGATCTGGTTCTCAAACGCTTCCTTTTCCATCTTGTCCTTTTTCGTCATCCACATCATAGCAGAGTCTCCTTAGAAATTTGTATGTGAGATATTGTTTTGCTAGCCAGAATGGCTTATTATGCAGAAAATTTGTGTTTCATGATCATTGATCATTCTACTCTATAGTACGCTAAAAGTCAAGGAAAGTTTCGTAAAAAACGCTCAAAAAGTCGATTTTTCTTAAAATTTCTCAACTTACTAACGATTATACTATCTCTTGCTCTAATATACTTATCGGCAGTTTAAAGGTATAACTTTAACGAAAAATAAAAAAAACGCCGTTTTTCTCGAAAAAAGGTCAAGTTTTTATTCCCCGGTGCGTACGTATTAGTGTTCACACAAACAACTCCGTTCATAAGGAAGGCGCAATGAAAAATCCTGATATTGTTGAGCTGGTTAGTTCGTCCGCGCTCAATGTGCGAACGTCGTCTATGCTGGCGCGCGTTCACCGAGATGAAAGAATTACAAGTCGCGCGTTAGCGCTCATACGTCAAGCCGCCGAGTTACTCGACGAAGCAATGTATGAAATTGAAACCAGGAATAACACCGACTGGATTAGAGATTACGAAAGGATTAAATCATGAAAAAGAAAGCTGTCCTAGCAGTCGCCGCGTGTCTCGCGCTATGCGCTCATAGCGCGTATGCGCAATGCTTCGGAAGTCGTTGTCCAGCCAGTGTTGGACGCGCAACATACCAGAGCTACGGTTATACCCGTTATTACTACGCGCCTACCAACGTTACCTATCGGGCTTATGAAACCGCGACGCCTTCGCCGTGCGAGACTGTCGTCGAAACGCCTCAACCATGCGCGCCGTGCGATACGGTCGCCGAGCCGGAACCGTGCGAACCTGTGACGACGTGCGCGCCTTCCTGCGAGACGATCGAGCGCATATCGAAAGAGGTCGACGAATGTTTGGGAGGGGGGTGTCCAATCCGCACGGCGTCGCGCGTCGCGGTTCGTGCGGCTACCGCGCCGGTGCGCGTTGTCGCTTCGTTGCTCGACTCGGCAAACAAAACAAGAGCGCGCTACGGTCTGCCCGCCTTGTCCTACGACGCGACGCTCGAAGCTGGCGCGCGCTATCAGGCTCAGCACTGCGCGCGGGTTGGGTTCCTACAACACGGTTATGACGCCGCAGAGATACTCGCTCAAAATGATCAAGGAATTGAAACTGCTGTTAATCAATGGTTGACTTCCGAACGTCATCGAGCGCTGTTGCTTAGCGGTAAATATCGATACGCAGGAGTCGCCGTCGTTCGCGACTCGCAAGGCAGAGCATGGTGCGCAATGAGGTTCAGATGAGATACCTTGTGAGAGTAACGCTTGAATACGAAGAAGAGTATGAAGTCGAAGGCACATACGAAGAAGCGTTGGAAGACGGAGCATCGCGTTGCGAAGAGCTAGAATTCCGTTTCTCTCGCGCTCCGGAAAGTGAAATCGGAGTTTTAAAAACTCTTTGCTATATCGAAGACGTCGACGAGGATGAACACAATGGTCGGAATATTTCGCGGTAGCGTCAGAAGTCTACGCGTGGAAAGGTACGAAGACGGTCGCCCGTCTGGTTATTGTAAGGTCTTTATCGATACGCCAGAGATACTCACAGTGGAACTTGAGTTGAACTCATATGACTTCAAAGTCGCTTGCGACTGCATGATGCGACACGTGCCTGTTCAGTTCTATGGCTCTTTCCAACAGGTCGGTAAATACTCTTGGAAAACAGTAGATATGAACAGTTTTAAAAAATACGTACCGTAGCTATTCGCTACAACGTTACTAACCGTCTTCACCTTTTGACAAGTAGTGAACCTGTAAACGACCTTCTACGCAAGTCGACCACACTGTTTTGAACTAGTTTACAGACGGTTAGGGCTCGCCGCTGACAGCCGCGGCGAGTTTTATGAGAGTTTGCCCTGAGCGGTTAAGGGACGGCGCTCGCTGTTAGGTTGGTTCGACTCCAACAACTCTCCTGCATGAACTTGGGGAAGTGAATGCAACAGGTCTCGCCGTCGGAAACGGCGGCGGGTTCTTTTATATAAGGAGATAATAATGGCTGAATATCGATGTAACAATTGCCGAACGCGCGTGTGCTGGTTAATGAGTAGCAAACCGGAGACGCCGTCGTATTGTCCTTATTGCGGCGAACGCGCTGACTTCGAGTTCAACGGCGACGGTAGTGAAGACGACAATGAACACGTGTTCCGCGATATAGCCGACGTGCGCGACTTCGCCTGTTACTATGACGAGGACGAAGACGAAGTGCCCGTGCAGATTTCCGACATGGTCGCGCACGTTCTTCCGTATCACACTACCTTAGCGCATACGCTGTGGTGCTCGCTTTACGATATAGTCGGCGACGCCGGATTCTTCGACCCAGTAGCGTGCATGGAAGCAGAGCTCGAGTGGAAGAAGAAGACACAGAACGTCTCTAAAAAGGAACTCGCTATGATGATAGCGCGCTACGCCTTCGCAGGCGGGCTGGTCTATCGCGAGTATCTCAAACACGGTGGAAATAGATTAGCAAAGATGAGAGGGTAATAATAGCATGCGAGCCTCGCCAAAATGCCGCTATCGACATTTCGACGAAACGCATTGAAAATATTATCGACCATTAAGGAGAAACAATGACGAATGTAATCTCTTTTGCAAATAACGCCGAAATCGTTCTTAGAATGCCAACAGTAGAAACTCTACTCGGCGCGGTCGCACAAGTGTCGCGTAATAAAGGCGACATGATTAATAATTCGTTTTGGACTGATGGTATAGTAGACAGCGAAGGCGAAGAGAAGACGTTACGATTCTGTATAAGAGCCGGTCATTTGAGTATCCTTGAATTCGCACAGATCGTTTTTAAAATCGAATGTCCGATCTTCGTAGCGCGGCAACTCATGAGATACAGAAACGCCAGCTACATTGAACGAAGCCTTCGCTACTGCGAACCGACAACTCGCGAGTGGATGAAAGAGATTGAAGACCCTGAAGCGGCCGCCACGACGTATTCTACAATCGTCGCGCATGAAGACTACTCCCGAACAGTCTACGACGAACTCGTTCAACAGGGAGTGAGGAAAGAACAGGCGCGCGCGGTTTTACCGCTCTCAACTCAAACAGTATTCCTTATGCGAGTTGACCTCCGCGAACTTCTACACATCTTCGACGAACGATTAACTCCACATTGCCAACGTGAAACTCGCGACCTCGTTCAACAAATGTATGATGAAACAAAGTTATGTTATCCAATAACAATTGATGAATACAGTAAAAAGAAATGAGCGTAGTCCTTCGTTTTACAAGTTCAAAATATGGTTCAAGGCCAACCAAGATTCAATAGACGTCCCGCCATACAAAATCCTCGCTAAACAGTATAAAGTGTCGAAATCTTGTATTGGCGCGTGGATTAAAGAACTTGGTGGTTTCAAACATAAAGGCGGTGCGCGAGCGTTCAAGTTAAGAGTTGAGAACGCTATAAAATACATGAAAGGATGTACGCAGTCTATTGGCGTGAAGGCTCTTATGGTGAAGGCGGGATACACGCCGGATTCAACTGCGGCAAGTGCGAAACGCTTTTTGACAGAGTTAAAAAAACGTTCGCCGGAGACGTATGCGAAAATAAAACTTCACCAGCGCGACGTCAACTCCGACGAAGAGCTATTGAAATGGGGGCGTCGGTTCAAACGCAAACATAAGCGTTCGCCAATGATGATAGAAGTCGCCGAGCGCATTGGTCGTAGTCCAGAATACGCTGCCGAACGCGTCGACGAACTCGTCGCAAAATACCCACATGGACCGTTCAAGCCCGGCGATGAAGCAAGAATTGAAAAAATAGAGGTAGACCTTGTTAAGAAATACACCGCTGGAAGTCGAGACCACGTTGAACGCTGGCGGAAGAAAGTTACGTACAAGTACGCGTTAGGATTTGACTTCAAAGGGGAATACTGGACTCGGTACTTGCTTATATGGAACCTCAAACGCAGAGGTTTCGAGTGGACCGGTAATCCAACGGGCGACATTAACGACGGGCGGGCGAAACGACTTGGAGTGCAAGTTTATATGCCGATCGACGAAGCGTTAGCTCAAAAGGTTATTCGATGACAAAGAAAAGAAAGAAGAAAAAGACGTTCGACTGGAAGATTATCGCTGCGTGGTCGTTTGCGATTATCTCCGCGCTCGCGTCGAATTGGTACGACTACGCTTGGCTCGGCGTCGGCGTTGGTCTAATCGTTCTCAACGTTATTTACATGAGGCGGTATATTAGATGACTAAGAACGAGTTCGTTTATGGTGTAAACAGCACTACCGTTCGCGGTCGTAGAAACGCACGACGACGCGAACTATTCTACGACTGGTATCAGGAGCACAAAAACGACGAGAAACTAGAGACGAAGATACCAGTTGTCGCAAGGATGTTCGGCGTCGACTCCCGCAGCGTTGGACGCTGGATCGAGAAGCTAGGCGGCTATACGAAGTGCGACTCCGAAAAGGACTCGGGTTAATCCAGGTTTACCCACGCCTGGATAGTCGCGCCAGCGATCGCGGGTTACTCGCTGGTTAAATCGGTTGCTAGCATTACCGCCGACGTGAGGGGTGGCGAAGTCCCTTACGATAAGCCCGCCGTCCTGTTATGAGGAGGGCGCCTCTTTGGTCTCCTAGGAGGCGCCTTTTAGAAAGGAACACAATCAATGAAACCGATAGACAATTACGACGAAGCGTGTGAATTAACTTTCAATTGGAACTGCACGGAACGCGCGTATCGCGCCGACGATGCGTTGAACTTCCATAAATTAGCTCAGTTCCATCGCGATCCAAAGGCGTTTCGGGAAGGCTTCTTTACCGACGACTCTGAGACCGACGCAATGAGATTCGGCACGGCGCTTCACTGCAAGCTATTGACGCCGAGCGAGTACGCTAGTTCAATTGCGATTTTTAATCCGCCTGTGAATCCCAAAACAGACGAACCGTACGGCGCGACGACGAAGACGTACGTCGAGGCGCGCAATACATTCCTCGCGGCAAACAGCACGAAGACAATTATTTCAATGTCTGACGCGATTCTCATTGAGAAGCTGACGAATGAGTTTCGGCTTCACCCTATTGCGCCGAAGCTATTCCAGGGGTTTACGGTTTCGGAACAAACGGTTCGCGGCGAACTCAAAACAACGCTAGGGAACCTGGTCCAGGTTAAAGGACGAATCGACGCGTACACCGCAAGTGGACTCATTGACATTAAGACAACGGCGACGCTCGACGACGCTAGCGGACGCGACCGATTCCGCTATACAATTTACGATTACAAATACCTCGTCCAACTCGCGTTCTATCATAGAATACTCACCGACTGCTACGGCGCGCCCTTCGTCCCGTGTTGGCTAGTTGTCTTCGAGAAGAACCCGCCGAACCGTGTCGCCGTCTATGCGCCGACGCGAGAGGTTATTGAGCGCGCGCGCCAAACAGTTGATTCCTGGCTGTGCGCGTGGACGGAAGCCGACGAGACGAAGGAGTATCGATCGAAGTTCGACAGTCTCCAAGTCATCGACGGCTACGATCCAATGAGAGATTTTTAACCGCTAACTTTTCCATGGGAGGCAAATATGGAAGAGAAAGTCAAAGTAAGATTGGAGTCGCGACTATGCGCTCCGATCCGGAAAGAGTGGAACGATAAGAAAAAGAGGCTCGTCATTGCGCGGATCGCGAAAGCGGTTGTGGATGAGTGCTGGTTATACGTCGGCGCGTCGTCGCCATTCCGTTGCGTCGTTACCGTATTCCCTTCCGACGGTGAAGCGATTGCGTGCGTCGACCTGAACGGGACAACCGACGCATGGAGCGTCGCCGTCCCAGTCGACGTCGTGTGTTCTTTTTTATCCCACATCATTCCAGTCGTGGGGTGCGATCCAGACGAAGTCGCGAAGGCGCTGGCTATTCGTATGTGGCGCGCGTATCAAAAAGATAACTGCCACGCGTCTGTTGTAAAAACTCCTCGATCACTTTTCGATTACTGCCATGAGACTATACCTACCAATCGTGCCTCCCTCCGCTAATAGAATTTGGCGAGTCGGTCGCGGCATTACGTTCCTTAGCAAAGAAGCGTTGGAATACTACAAGACGGCGTCTCTACGATGGCGCGAACACATTCCTGAAGATTGGAAAGCGTGCTCAGTAAAAATATACGTCGTGCCTGTGAGTAGGAGAATTGACGTTGATAATCGGATTAAACCTGTCCTAGACGCGTTGACGCGCGCAAAGGTTTGGAAAGACGACTCCATGGTCGCCGACGTCTCGATTAGACTCGTCAGACCCAATAAAAAGCTATTCCCCTACGGCGCGACTTTTGTAGAGATCCTGCCGAGAGAAGAGAAGTACGGAAACGAAGAAGAGGTTGAAGGATGGGAAAAGATTTAAAAGAAGGGGTAAACTACCTCGTCGAGTATGCGGGCGCGTTTAAAGAGGGCGTCGACAAAGAAGACACAATCGAGTATTACTTCAACTGCATAATGACGAGTTGCTACGAGATCGACGATGAACTTACGTGTTTGCGCTCGTGGCTAGAAACCGGAGACCGTCCATCTGAGATTGAAGGTTTAGGAAGAACAACGGTAGAGTTCCTAGACACAATCATAAGAGACGTCGCAAGTATGAGAACTATCGTCAGCGCAATGAGGAAAGAACTATGAACGAACTCGCCGTAAAAGAAGAACGCTATGTCTCAATCTTTGAGGATCCGGAAGCGTTCGCCGCCAAAACTAAAATCGCCGAAGCGCTCAGTCGCACTCAATTCGTTCCGGAAGCCTTCCGAGGAAAGGCGGAAGATTGCCTAGTCGCTCTGGATATGGCGGCTAGACTAGACCTCAATCCGCTAGCAGTATTCCCGGACATATACGTCATTGACAACCGTGCGTCGTTCTCCTCAAAATTTCTAATCGCGCTCGTCAACCGTTCCGGTCGATTCACCAGAATTAAATTCGAGGAAGGAATCGACGGCGAAGCAGAGGTAACCTTCTCTGGTTGGGGCGAACAGCGCGGGCAACGTAAGACGTGGAAAGAGAAGGTTCCGAACTATTGGGCGCGAGCGTCCTTTACTGAAATCGCGAGCGGTGAAGTCTACACGTCGCCGAAAGTCGATATGGTCTTCGCTGACAAAAACGGATGGGTTCAGAAGTCTGGATCGAAGTGGCAGACCATGCCGGAGATTATGTGTCGGTACCGATCAGCTTCAATACTCATTAAGACGGTCTGTCCAGAAATAGTCATGGGGATGGAATGGGCGGATGATTTGCAGGACGCGCGAGAGGAGGGACGCGCGTACGAAATCAAGCCGCATCGTACCTACGACGCGGTATCCCGCCCTTCCTCCCTTTATATTGAACAAGAGCCCGTCGGCGAGACGAACGAAAAAGCGGTTGAGACGTTGCAGAAATGTATCGAGAACGCCAAGACAACCGATGAGCTGGCGACGATCGGTAAGATGATTGCCGACTCTAATCTAACGGAAGGCGCGCTCTTGGAGTTGCGAACTCAGTTCAAGCAAAAGCAGGACGCGCTAACGAAGAAGTCGAAACGTAGTAAGAAAGAGAAAGGCGAGGAGAAGCCGGAGATTCCGCCAGAAGCGGAGACGGAGAAGAGATTACTCTACTCTATTCGAAACGCAACCGACGACGACTCTCTGATCGCGGTTCGAGACGAAGTTGAGATTGCAACGACTCGCGGCTTGATTTCCGGTAAGACTTACGATTCTCTAATGGACGTATGGCGAGTGCTCCGAGACGAACTGACTAACACAGACGTAGAGGTTGTCGCGACGCCAGAACCGCAAGAGCCGACTCCAGAGATCGACGGAACGAAAGAGCAGATTGAATGGGCGCGTGGACTGTGCGCCGCCATGAAGGCGGCGACTTCAATAGAGACGATCGAGAGTAATCTCAATACGGCGCGCGAGTGGATTGACGCCGGATATATAACGGAGTCGCTTCTCGCGAAGATTGAAGAATACGGCGCCAAGTTGAAAGCGGGATTACAGGAGTAGTGAAATGACGCTGAGACGTGAAATCGAAAAGGCTTTGAAACGGGTAGACAAGGAAGAAAGAGATCCTAAACGTCTGTTGTGCGGTAGCGAGGCGGCAGAGTATCTCGGCATTTCGTACCCTACGTTAAAGAAATACGTCGAAGCGGGACTAATACAGACCGTGAAGACGCCAGAAGGCACGTCGCGCAGGTATAATGTCAGCGCTCTTGAAGCGTTTCTCCAAAATCGCTCTTGCAATAAAGAGGAAAAATAAATACTCTCCTCGCGGCTCTGTTGTGGTCGCGAGAAAGGAGTAGTATTATGGCGACGATAACAGAAATTAAACGTAAGAATGGGCGCGTCGCTCATTCAATTCGGTTCACACGAAACGGCAGACGACACGTTTTAACGATGGAGTCCGCGTTCACTCGTACCGACGTCGAAGAAGTAGCGCTGGCGATCGACGACGTGTTGGTCGCTGAAAGAATGGGAGAGTCCGTTAAACGACGAACCAAAGTCTTCTTCGAGAATGCGCCTCCGGTCATTCTCGATAAACTTGTGGCTGTCGGAATTGTCGACGCGAAGCCTCATTTGTTGTTCAGCGAAGTCCTCCTAAGATTCATGGACGATATTCAAGACAAGGTTAAACCAAACACCCTGGCTTCGTATAATACACTGGTCAGGGTAATCCTCCAATGTATTGACGCCAGAGTTCCTGTCGATCGGATCAGCGACAATGAAGTCGCAACTGCGACCGATTACTTCAAACAGTATTCACCGCTCACAGCGAAATTGTTCGTCGCACAGTCCCGGAAAATCTGGAACTGGCTTATTCAAGAAGGCTACTGCCAGACGAACATTTGGAAGGGAGTGAAACTGCACGGGCAGAAGATTCAGGGTCGAGATTTTGAGATCCCGGAAGCATGGTCTGAGCACATTCTCGACTCGTGCCCTAGTCAGCAGTGGCGAGTGTTATTTGCATTGTGGCGTTACGGCGGTCTCCGCCGTAACGAGCCACTAGCGCTCACCTGGTCTGACGTCAATTGGGAGCGGCGGCGTCTCTGTGTTCATAGCACGAAGACCGAAAGATTTGAAGGGCGGGAATCCCGGATTATTCCTTTGTTTCCCGAAATAGAAAGGGAGCTAAGCGACCTCTTCGCGATGGAAGTAGGAGACCGTCTCATCACACTTTCTAGCCGTTCGTTCAATACTGTTTTCGCCAGGATAGTCCAGCGCGCCGGATACAAGCCGTGGCCGCGTCTATTTCAAAATTTACGCGCGACACGAGAGAATGAACTCATTGAACGCGGTTTTCCAGCGCACGTTGTTGGAGAATGGCTAGGGCACACAGCCGCAGTTCAAGCCAAACACTACCTGAGAGTATTGGATTCATACTATGAAACTGCGCTTGAAACGCATTCTCTAGGCGAAGCCAAAACGAAGCCAATTTTGGTTAAAAAAGGTTGAAAAAGGCTGAAAAAAGGCTAAAACAAGGATTCGCTCAGAACACGGAAAAATAGCGTTCACACTCGTATTTTAACGTGTTCTGAGAATAGTCCGCGTGTAATCAACCTACTTTCGCTAGTAATGCTTGCCTTTGCTGATAGCCGTGCGACGTTGCTCCTCGCCGGGGTTCCTTTTGGTCTCGGCTTTGGAATCGTCGTTCCACTTTTGAGTTCGGTCGCTGTTAAGAGATCGCCTCGCAATCGAACAGGAGTC
Source organism: uncultured Planctomycetota bacterium (assembly GCA_900318195.1). Classification (GTDB taxonomy): domain Bacteria; phylum Planctomycetota; class Planctomycetia; order Pirellulales; family Thermoguttaceae; genus RUG369. The sequence continues at coordinate 1,081 of ONJR01000124.1, read as the reverse complement.
GCAAACTCGACGTATTATCTGTGCCTTAACTTGGGCTTCGGCTTTGGAGCGTTTGTAGGCGGCAAAACGATCGACGCGTTCGGCTTTCGCCACGCGTTCTTGTTGTGGATCGTATCAATTGTGATTCCTACGATGGTCGGACTCATTTGGATGCGAGACGGTCTAGTGAAAAAGTCGGTTTGACGGTCATTACTCCAAGATAAACTGCGCAGACGTTGTGTCTCCTAGCCGCAGAATTTCGAAAGGATCGCGCGAAATTGCATTGTCGTAGGCTACTGACGCGCGTCCGTAGGCTAGCCACTCGTAATCCGCGTCGAGTAATTCGCTCGCTTTGCGCAACCAGAACGAGGGACAGCGTTCGCTCGTCTCCCATGCTAGAGCTTCCGTTCTTGCAACGCCAAGCGCACGGGCAAACACGTCGAGCGAATAACCTCGAGCGAGTCTTGCGTCTCTGAGTCGCGTAGCGACTGTCCTAATCTCGGACAAACAAGATGGGGAATTATTGCACTCTAATTTATTGGATTCATCTTGTAACGATGGGATTTCTCGCCATGCGACGCCGTCGCGCGAGAACGATAGTTCTTCGTAGAGAAGCGTATTGTTCTTCATAATTTCGACCTTTGTGTTCTTTTACCATTATACTAATTACTACCGACTTTGAAGTTGACACTATCTTCGTCGATTAGACTGTTACCAATATAACACAAAAAAGCAAGGACGCAACTGTCAAAGACAAATTCCGTCTTGTCTATCAAGCTGACATTGTATCGTTTTTTATCGAGAAATACTGTTATTGTTTGCCGAGAAAAAATTTTTCTACTGAAATAATGAACGCAACAAGACAACACCTTAAACGTCCTGCGAGACCACAACAACGCGCGTCAAGTCGAACGACTCAGAAACCGAGGTCGTTCAAGTCAGAGTTTTGTACTTGAAAAAAGCGAGTTGGCGAAACGACGCCGCCGAGGTTGGCGCGCGCGCAATCTTACGCAGATTCGGAACGCCGATATGGTGCGAACCAGAAGACGTCTTCGCACAAGCGAACGTCATAACGCTCACGTATATGAACTCAGAGCGGTAT
>ONJR01000106.1 GCA_900318195.1 uncultured Planctomycetota bacterium | reverse complement strand
GATCTCAACCGTTTTATTATACGAGAGATTCGAATTGCGATTCTCATGATTCACTATTGAATAGGAGTCGGTATGCCACCGACCTTCCGCAAGTTCGTCATAACGTTCCGCAAGCCGCGAGCCGGTTAGATAATTCGCTAGACTCGTTAAATCAACGCTCCTGTTCAGCGTCTTCGTCTTCGACAAACTAGAGGTATAGGTATTCGTAAGCGACCCGCCGTTCGGCGAGCCAGACTCGTTATAATTGGCGCTCGCCGTCTCCGTTTCTATGACTGTTTGCGATCCTGTGCACGCGTTCATATTATAGACCGACGTCATATCGAACCCATTCGACTTCGAAATCGCAAAGGAGCCCGAAACGTCGTCGAGCGAGTAGGTTCCATCGCTCGACGCCGCGTAATTAGTTACGACGCGATTCGTCAATTCGCCGTGCTCCGATATCTTTTCCCATCCGTTGGCGTCGCTGTAATGATAGACAATTCGTCCGCCGCTCAGACCAGTCTCGAATCTCATCGATTGACTAACGCTCTGATTATCCAGAATATAGGTCGGCTCGCCTTCATTTCCTGTAATCGGCTCCGTCGGCGTATGCCATTCTGCATTGTCGGTTCGGTACTCGTCATAGATTGACGCGCTTGCCGTGAGCGTCATTTCATTGACGCCTTCCCGATTCGGATCCGCCTCGGCGGCAGTATCGGCGCGCCAGACGATATTCTTACCAGGCGCAAGCGTTTGGACAATAAGGTATGTTTCCGATTCCGATGACGTTTCGCCTGTTCGCGTCAGCCAGTTAATATTACGATTGAAGGTCTGGTTATGACTCGTCGGCGCCTCTTTGGCAAACGAGAGCGCGCGCGTCTGACCGGCGCTGTGCGATTCTTCTCGACTGCCGCTAAGATAACGCCAGCCTGCGCTCGTGGCAAGATTGCTAACGTCGTGCGAATCGAACGCGCGCGTCGTTGTAAAAGAAATCGAGTTCGACAAGGTTGTGCCGTCGGTTGCTGTTCCCGAGCAACCGTCCTGAGTATAGCTTATCGACGATTCATTCTCAGAACTCTTGCTACCGGAGCTCGTTTCCGAAGCGAGCGTATGCCATTGATATTCAGTCGCGCCTGTTGGAAGTTCAAGCGTCGACGAGGATTGGAACGATACGTTAGTCGAATCGCTCGACGTCGCGGACGCGCTGCCGCCTGTGTAATTAACGCCGTTCGACACGCCTGAAACAACCGCGCTCGAATAGGAGGAATTCGAACTTGACGTCTGCGTCGACGCGCTACGCGTCTCATTGAGCGTCGGCGACATAGTAAAGGTCGCCGAGAAGCCGGAGGGAAGACTCACGAGCGCCGGCGCGGTCGAGGTTAGCTCGGCGCCGATCGTTTCGTACGGCCTTAACTGCCACGACCCGGCAGCGTCGAGCGTCATATAATAATACGCCGCGCTCTTATTCGTCGAACCGCTCGATTGCGTCGTCGTCGAGGTCTCATTCATCGTCGGACCGTGCGAACTCGTCTGCTCCGAGACTGACTTTCGCAACGCCGAACTCATCGCGCCGTCCGTCTGATCGCGGTGCGACGCTATACCGATCGAGTTCCACGTCTCGCCGCTCCAAACGCTTCTGACATACGCCGTTGACCCTGAATCGTTCGCCGAGGTCGAGGATATGCGCCAGTAATCCGGGTTAGCGCCCGAGCGTGAGAAATCGCCGTGCTGTCCGCTTGTCCGACCTTCGCGTTCGCTCGACGACTCTTCCGTCCAGGAATTCGCAACCAGCGTCATGTCCTCTAACTGGTTGTCGTAAAGATAGTCGAAATGTCCTGAGCCAGCGGACTCGCGCGCGCTAAAGAGTCCGCTCGAAACGGTAATTCCGGCGCCTTGAACAGACGCGTCGCCGAAGAATTCCGTCGCCGCCGCGCTGACTTGATTACCGGTTCCTGAGCAACTGAATTGACTACTCTCTTGTGAACCCGTCGTCACACTGCCAGAATCGTATCGCCACTCTTCCGTCGTCGGGTTGTATACCGTTGTGAAATTAGCCGTTTCCGTAGCGAGCTGACCGCGATAGAGAACGCTGTCGTTACCCGTTTCGCCGTTCGG
>ONJR01000103.1 GCA_900318195.1 uncultured Planctomycetota bacterium | reverse complement strand
ATGCCCGGTTCTGTACTTCCTTCTCGCGAAATTCATGCCGGAACTCGACTTCCTGAATCGTATGGCGTATACGTTTGCGATTCTCATCGCGGTCGCTTTCATTCTGCGAGTCGTTGCGCCGCGTAAGGAAGCCTTTGTGCAGACAAGTCCTGAATATCCGACCGAAGCGGCGCTCGACGCCGAACTTGAGTCAGCGCTCGCTAATCCCGAGCTAACCTCTTCACAACGCGATAAGATCGAGGCGCTTCGCAAGCATCAAATGTCGGCAGAGAAGTGGGCGGAGTTCCTTAAGGGCTCGAAAGGCGCCGTGATCTTCGGCGTCGTCGTCGTTATTCTGACGCTACTGCTCTATCTGCGCTACTGGGATTTCGAACTCGTTCTCTTCTAAGAGGCGTGTGAACGTCTTCTTCAACGCCTCCGTTTAGTAAGGCAAGGCGCGATCGTGCTCACGGTCGCGCCTTGTTGTGTGTACGAAAGCTCTTTTGTGCGTTCTATGATAGCCCTCTTTGAAACCATATTGAACAGTTGCGCGAACGGTGGGCGTTTCGACGCCTGGAACTGTCGCGCACTGTATGATTCACATGGTGTTGTCAGTTTTTTATAGACAATGAGAAAGAGGGTTGAAGATTAAAATGAAAATTGCAATAACGGAGACATAGGGCGACGTCGGAGCTGTTTACATCATGGTTAAGCAACTAAGAGGAGATGAAATGAAAGAGAGAAATACGAAACGGACTCAGAGAATCGGAAAAGTGACAATACGATCATGCTGCGAATCTCTCCGAGTTGCGTTTAAATGAATTGATTTTGGGCTAGCGCCGCGCGCCAGGCTCAGACTTCTGACGCGCGGCTTTCTTTCGTTGGCTATCCGCTATTTTTCAAGCGACTCACGCTCCTTCTGAATCGATTCGAGAATAAGAGGAACGAGGATCTTTTCGGCGTCGCGCGTGAGGTGTAGCTGATCCTGCTTAAAGAGTTCAGGACGTCCCGCGCCATTTTCGTCGGAAGTTGCGTCGGCGAAATCGACGTAGAAGATTCTCGCGTCTTGTTCGGCGATCTCCTTAACGGCGGCGTTAAAGCGTTTGAAATCGTCCCAATGCTTTTTGCGCACCGGCGGCATATGAAGCGCACAGACATGAAGTACGACGTCGGGGTTCGACGCGCGCATGAGCTCGACAAAGGTTTTGAAGTCCTCGACAACCTTTTCTGGCTTCTTACCGGACGCGATATCGTTGCATCCGCAGAAGAATACGATTCGACTGGGATGATACGGAGTCAAAATTCTTTCGGCGGCGACGTCGAGCCAGTCGGAGATTTGCGAGCCTCCGAACCCGCGATTGACGGCGTTGCACGACTTGAAATCGTTGGGAATTTCTTTCCAGCCGGTAAAGGTCGAGCTTCCGACAAAGAATGTCGTGTCGCGCGTCGGCGGAGTCTCGCGGCTGATCTGCTCGTAACGTTGTACGTCTTTCTCGAATCGGAATTCCGCCGCGAAAACGTTAGCGGCTGAAATTGCGACGAGTAACGCGACGACCGTGCCTAGAATTGCTATCGTACTTTTCTTCATTGTCTTCTCCTCCTACTTGCGTTAGACCTAGAGTCTCGGCACTTCAATCGAGCGCACGAGCGCGGTTAGAATTTCGTCGACGCTTCGTCCTTCAATTTCCGCTTCCGGCGAAAGCGTAACGCGATGGCGCAGGGTAGGTAGCGCGATTTTTGCGACGTCGTCCGGGGTCGCGAACGTTCTACCTTGAAAGAGCGCGAGGGTTCGGACTCCCTGTGTGAGCGCGAGTCCTGCGCGAGTCGAGGCGCCGAACGCAATTCGCGGGAAACGGCGCGTTGCGCGCGCGATTTTATTAATATAGACGAACAGTTCCGGCGCGATATACACGTCGTTAACGACGCGTCGCATTTCGAGTATTTGTTCGGCGTTGAGCACGGGCTGAACGGTAGCGAGTTTTTCGCGCACGTCGATATTCTTCCCATGGTCTGCGAGAATCTTGAGCTCGTCTTCCTCGGACGGGTAATCGGCGATGAGCTTGAACATGAATCTGTCGACTTGCGCTTCCGGGAGTCGATAGGTTCCCTCGGATTCGATCGGGTTCTGAGTGGCGATAACGAAGAACGGGGCGGGCAAGACGTGCGTGGTACCGTCGACGGTCGCGGCGCCTTCCTGCATTGCTTCGAGTAGCGCCGAGTGAGTCTTCGCGGGCGCGCGGTTGATTTCGTCGGCGAGTAGGATCTGGGTAAAGACCGCGCCGGGTCGGAATTGGAACTCCTGCGTCTTCATATTATAGACGGGCGCGCCGACGACGTCGGACGGCATGAGGTCGGGTGTGAACTGAATTCGCCCGAATTGACATCCTAGCGTGCGTCCTAATGCGGACGCGAAGAGCGTCTTACCGAGCCCCGGCACGCTTTCGACGAGCACGTGCCCACCGGAAAAGAGCGCGACGAGCGAACCGAGTACGAGCTCGCGTTGCCCGACGAAAACTTTATTGATCTCACATTCGATCGAGCGGTACGCGTTGGCGAAGAATTCTTTTTGAGCGTCGGAAATAGCGTCCTGAGCGCTTACTTCTCCTATTTCATTAGCTGAAGTTGCAACCGCGTCGCCGACCGTCGTGTTGGGCGTCGTCGCCTCTTGATTATTCGTCGCCGTCGTTACTTGAGGGACGCTCTCTTGTTGCCCCGACTGGGAAGCGAGTACGTCGTCATGTTCGTTCATAGTTAGACCTTCTATCCGAGCGCTTGCGCGCAAACACGGTAATCTAGCGCGCAACGCCGCGCGCGTGTACAGAGCGACCGTCGCTCCAGAAGGATATTATAGCGAGAAAATTGTCGGCGTCTAATCTTTCCGCGTTAAGGGCGGAAAAACATGGTTAAGAGAGCAGAAGAATTGGCGCGAAACCGCATGAATAGACAAGTTTCGCGCAAGAATTACGAGAAAAGGTTACGTCGAGCTGGCGCTAGAAGAATGCGCGTGCGACGTCGATTGAGGTCGAGCCTCCGAGTCGACGTTGAGTTAGAAGTGGACGCGCCAAACGAGCGACTCAGTGGGAAGTTCCTGTATTTTACGCAACACGACCATAGCGTTTTTGTACCGGTAGCTTTTGCCGTCAACGATACCGGTTCCCTTGAGCATGGGCGATTCCTCATGAAGTTTATCGTACTCGACAATTTTGCTATATTCCTTCTCCATAAACTCCATGAACGTCGCATAGGATTCTCGAATCAATTCGACGGTTTTAGCGTTTCCAGAATCGAGGAATTTCCCATCCTGGATCCTATCTTGATACAAAATGTTGGGATTGACAAACTGAGCGCACCATAGTCGTATGCGATATAATGCAAGCGCGTCCATACCAGAGGGGGTTTTATCGCCAAAAACCTGAGGGAAAAAAAGTACCGTTCGCCGTTAATATTTCGTCGAAGCGCTTCTTCTTTAGCGTTTTCAACCGCGATGTCGACTCTTTCAGGCGTTAAGTTATAGAAACTTAGGATAACGCCGCAGATAGACGCCCAAGCGTCTTTTGATAATTTGTCTTTCTCGAGCGCGCCAGGCATGTTACATTGGTGATATTTCAAGCGTGCTTCGATCCATCGCCAAGAGCTTCCGTTCGTAGGAAAGATTACTTTGTATGCTTCGCTCGCTTCATCGTATTGACCGCTCATTTCGAATGCACGAGCAAGAAGGTGAAGGTAATGATTGAGCGAAAGTTCAAACGGACTGCGTTTCTTTTGAGAAGGATCGGCGTTGGATTTGAGCGTTCCCCAGGGAGTATAGGTTTCAAGGTATGCGTCGATTCTTTGCTGAATTTGAGCGATTGCTTTGTCGTACTCACCCCTATTGAGGAGCTCTAGTATTTTCAGGTTGGAGGGCGCGCTGGGAATGACGTCCTCACAGAATCTGAAACTATCAACACATTTTTCAGCAAAGTCGTGATCGAAGTCGCCGGGAGCAAGCGTATTCTCTTCTACCGCCATTTCGTCATAGAGCTGTTTGCTAAGCTCGTCTAGTAGACGAGTTGTCTCCTCGAGATTGTCCGCTATATTAAGCAGACGCTTTGAGATCAGACGGTTGACCTCGTCTGACGAATGCGTTGTGTCAGAACCCTCTGACTGTGCCGAGCTTACTTGAGGTAGAATTAGAACTAGGAGGAGCGTCAGTGCGAAAGTCAAATGCGACGTCCTTGTAGGTTTGTAAAAGTGATTAACCGTAGGATTGGTTAAGTTGTGTTTATATCGTGGAAGCATGTCGGAGTCCTTTCGGTTGCCTTTTGATCGATTAGAATCGATTCGTTCCCTGTCGACCACCGTATTGATAGCAGTCGTCGTAACCAAGGTTCTTTGTCCATCTTGTAGTCCAATTATCGAAATACGGGTCTACTAGACCTGGAAACTGATACATATAGAAGTCATTTCATAACTGACGCCGAATGTAACCGAATCGATCTTGACGTACATCCGTAACTTAGGTAGTCTCATCTCCCCCCACAGGAGATTTGATTATGAAAAAACGTACCTACATAACTGGAAAGGAACTCACGGATAAGCAATGGTCGAAAATCGAACCGCTTCTTCCTGAGCCGACACAATCGCGAAAAGGTGGACAACATCGAGCGCCGAATCGCGCGTGCTTAGAGGGATTTTTTTCGTTTCTCCGGACTGGCGCGCCTTGGTCAGATATGCCGGAGCGTTTTCCTTCCGGTAGCACGTGTTGGAGACATATGACCGAATGGCAGGCGAAAGACGTTTGGATCGATATTGGCGAACCTTTTTAGGTCTTCTCGATTTCAAAGGGCGTCTAAAGTGGGATGAAGTTTTCGCGGATGGAACTTTTGCTCCCGCTAAAAAAGGGGCGACGCGGTCTGCAAAACGAAGCGTGGGAAGGGAACAAAAATTATGGTGCAGTAGATGGTCAGGGCTTACCAATCGGGATTAAGTTTTCTTCCGTGACTCCGCACGAATCGAAGTTAATAGAATCAACGCTTGATACAGTCCGTATACCTCGTATAGGCGCAGGGCGACCTCGCACAAAGAT
>ONJR01000226.1 GCA_900318195.1 uncultured Planctomycetota bacterium | reverse complement strand
TAACATGATGACCGATCCCATTGCCGATATGTTGACTCGTATCCGCAACGCCGTTAGGGTTGAGAAAGAGATTCTCGACGTTCCTTATTCGAAATTGAAGGAAGGCGTGGTCGACGTTCTCAAGCGCGAAGGGTATATCTGGAACTACGAAGTAGTCGACGGCGAACCGAGCAAGACGATCCGTATTCAGCTAAAGTACAGCATGAGCGGCGAGCGCGTGATCCAGTCGATCCGCAGAATCAGTAAACCAGGTCGCCGCGTCTATAGCGCGTCCAAGGAACTGCGTCCCGTTCTCAACGGATACGGCATTACCATTCTGAGTACGAACAAAGGCGTCGTAAGCGATCGCGAAGCGCGCGCTCAAAACATCGGCGGCGAAGTCCTCTGCGAGATTTGGTAATCCAATCTTCACGCGAAAGCGCAATCAATCGGCGACTGCGCGCGAACTAATTTCAAAACTCGCGCGCGACGCCCCTTGACGAAACTTTCATCCATTATATATTTTATCAAATGCAATGCAGGCGACGAGCGTACTACCGTGTACGCGCGTCGCCCAGAAATTCACGTCGCGCGTTTCGATGACGCGCCCGATTACCCGAACAAAGACGATAGTCCCATTTTGTTGTAAAGACAAGTTGGCATGGATTTTTCAGGGGCGAGGGGCGGTATGCGCGTCGAGACGTCGGTCGAACTCTGCAACGCGCTCGCGTTCGTAGGTACGATCGGCGTTCGTCTGGAATAAAGATTGCTACAAAGCTACACGTTTCAGCAAAGGTAAACACGTTATGTCACGTATTGGAAAGAAACCGGTCGCCGTTCCCGACGGCGTAACTGTCGTTGTCAATAATGATCGGGAATTATCCGTAAAGGGACCGAAGGGCGAACTTTCGCAAGTCTTTCGTCCTGAAGTCGGCGTGAAATTCGACGCCGAGAATAAACAAATCGTCGTTGAACAGCTCTATCCCACGCGTATCGCGAACGCCATGCATGGTCTGACTCGCGCGCTTGTTCAGAACATGGTGATCGGAGTTACCCAAGGATACGAGAAAAAGCTCGAAATCTTCGGCACGGGTTATCTTGCCGCCGTGCAAGGCAACGTCCTGCAGGTGCGCGTTGGATTCGCAAATGAAATCCATAAAGAAATTCCCGCAGATCTCACCGTGAAGTGCCCCGACCAGTTGCACGTCGTCGTCTCCGGCTGCGACAAGCAGAAGGTAGGTCAATTCGCCGCCGACGTGCGCGCGATTAAGCCGGCCGAGCCTTACCTCGGCAAGGGTATTAAGTACGACGGCGAAGTCATTCGTCGTAAAGTCAGCAAGGCGGCCGGTAAGAAGTAGTCTTAAAACTTCACACGGTCTAGTCGCGTAGGTTTCATCCGCGTACGTAGCGGCAACGCGCGACCCATGCAATCACTTACTTCAACAGAAAATCTTGCGGAAATACAATGAGAAAACAACTCCGTCTGAATAAACAACGCAGGACTCGCAAATTCCGAGTTTCCAACGCGGTCAAAAAGGTAAGTACTCGTCCGAGAATGTGCGTCTTCCGTAGCTCTCGACACATTAGCGTGCAAGTTGTCGACGATGCCGTCGGCAAAACGCTTGCGAGCGCGAGCACGTATGAGAAGGACTTCCGCGCGTCGAATAAGAACGGCGGGAACGTCGAAGCGGCCGCCGTTATCGGCAAACTAATCGGCGAACGCGCGCTAGCCGCCGGCGTAACCGCCGTCGCGTTTGACCGCAAAGGGTACAAGTATCACGGTCGTGTTCAAGCGCTCGCCGACGCCGCGCGCGACGCTGGACTCGATATTGGCGCCAAGGGTTCTGAGGAATAGTCGAATAACTGCGCGCAGAGCAACTCGCCCACTACGAGTTCCGCTCATGCAGAAGGAAAAATATAATGGCAAGTGAAAATAGAAAAGAGAAGAGCGAATTCATCGATAAAGTCGTGAGAGTTAATCGATGCTCGGCTACCGTAAAAGGCGGACGTCGATTCAGCTTCACGGCGCTCGTCGTTGTCGGCGACGGCAAAGGTAAAGTCGCCTGGGGTTACGGTAAAGCGAACGAAGTTCCGCCAGCCGTGAACAAAGCGCTCCAAGACGGTCAACGTAAACTAGCTCCGGTCTGCCTCGATAAGAATACGATTCCGCACGCGGTAGAAGGATCCTTCGGCGCGTCTCGCGTTAAACTCATTCCTGCTCGACCCGGTACCGGCGTAATCGCCGGCGCCGCCGTTCGCGCGGTGTGCGAAGCAGCTGGTATTCGCGATATCCTAACCAAGTCCTACGGTAGCGCGAACCAGACGAACCTCGTTAAGGCAACGGTCGAAGCTTTGAATCAGCTTCGCACCAAAGAACAAGTCGCGAATCTTCGAGGAGTTGAGCTCTAATGGATATCAATACAATTCTTAGTCAAGCCGGTAAGAATAAGAGCCGCAATCGCGTCGGTCGCGGTCCCGGTTCTGGTAACGGTAAAACGGCTGGTCGCGGCGCCAATGGTCAAGGATCTCGCGCGGGCTTCTCGCTCTCGCCGACGTTCGAAGGCGGTCAGCTACCGCTAGCGCGTCGTATTCCGAAGCGCGGCTTCAATAATAAAGTATTCGCCGACGTCGTTGAAAGCGTCGCCATTAAGCGTGTTCTGCGGAAGTTCGACGGCAGCGTCGAGATTACGCCGGAAACGCTTATGGAACGCGGACTCATTGCTAGCGCGAAGTCGGTCGTTAAGCTCATTGGTTCCGACGAGCTTCCTAGCGCCTATAAATTTAAGGTTCACCGCGTTTCTAAGGGCGCGAAAGAAGCCGTAGAGAAGGCTGGCGGCTCGATCGAAATTCTGCCGGGTAAGAAACCTGTCGTTAAGAATAAGATGGGCTCCAAAAAGGCGAAGAAAGCCTAGTTTCCGGACGACCTTCAGGTTGTCTTGAAGGCATAAGGCGAATTCCCTAACGGTTGCAATAGTCGTTCATAACCGCCTATCAATTGCATAACGTCCGGTTGGGTTGTCGACCGGGCGTTTTTTCGTCTAGCGAGTTGCCGGAAATTAATTTAAAAGTTTGCTTTTTTGCCGTCCCCTTGCCTTGTCGAATTGCGGTTTTTATTTAAAATGTTGGCGTTCGTCTTCGGACGTCAACGTTGTTGCCGCGCATACGAAATTTCGCGGCGTTGATATTTGAGTTCAGTCGACGATCGCCGAATAGAAACGCTTCTTTTCAAACGGCGCGCGAGTATAGTTCGCGCGTGAGAACGCGATTCTAAAACTCGACGGCGATCTGAGGTTATATAGAGAATCTGTCGCGCACTGAGCGTAACAGACGCAAGAATCAAGCTCCTAGTCGAGAGGTCGGCGATCGTGCGATCGTACGTTTGACGGTCGTTGCGTAGCGCTCTTGAAACGAGCTGTTCTTCACAGATCGAGGTTTCGATGTTTTCCAAAATTAAGACGATGTTCTCCATCCCGGACCTGAGGAAGAAGATTCTACTCACGCTCGGCTTGCTTGCTATCTATCGACTCGGCTGGAATATCTTCCTGCCGATGATCGATACGAGAATGGTTTCCGCGTTCAATACGGGCGGCGCCGATTTAGGCGATTTGCTCAATCAGGTCGCGATCTTCTCGGGTACGCAACTCGATCAGATGACGATTTTCGGTCTCGGTATTATGCCGTACATTTCGGCTTCTATTATCTTCCAGCTTCTCGCGACGGTCTATGAGCCGCTCGAGAAATTGCAGAAGGAAGGCGAGACTGGACGTAAAAAGATCAACGAGTACACGCGATACGCAACAATTCTGATCTGTATCGTACAGTCAATGGCGTATCTATCCATGCTTAATGCTCAAGCGAGTCAACAGATGGCTTCCGGCGGCGACCAACAGATGTTCTTGAGCGCGTGCGTTGGCGAAGACGGACGACTTACCTTTGCTTGGTACTGGCTAGCTATTCTCATTATGACGACCGGGACCGCGTTTCTTATGTGGCTCGGCGAGCAGATCGACGAATACGGAATCGGAAACGGCATTAGTTTGCTCATTATGGCCGGTATCCTCGCGCGTGCGCCGGGCGCAATTGGTTCGCTCTGGAAAGCGGCTGCTGCCGACGGCGGTATTCATCTCGGCAATCAGTTCGGTCCCGACACGTTGCTCATACTGTTTGCGCTCTTCGTCCTCGTAGTTATCGCGGTCGTGTACGTTACGAAAGGTCAACGTCGTATTCCGACTCAAAGCGCGAAACACATTCGCGGACGTCAAGTTTACGGCGGCAATCGGCAGTACCTTCCTTTGCGCGTGAACCAAGCGGGCGTTATGCCGATCATCTTCGCGAGTAGTTTGTTGCTCTTCCCGCAGTTCTTGTTCGCTTACTTAGCGAGCAATACCGTCTCGGAATCTTCCTGGTGGACGACCTTCGTTCGTGAAGGACACAATATTTTCAGCGGCAGTCGTTCGTTTACGTATGTCCTCCTTGACGTCGTGCTGATTTACTTCTTCTGCTACTTCTGGACGGCGGTAACGTTCAATCCAAAAGATATGGCGGACAATCTTAAGAGAAGCGGCACGTTCATTCAGGGTTATCGACCCGGCGCGAGCACCGCGAATTACCTCGAAAAGGTTATGTTGCGCATAACGTACGTCGGCGCTTCGTTCCTCGCGATTATCGCGATAGTTCCGACTCTAATTACGAATTTCATGCACGTTGAATACAGCTTAGCGAGCTTCTTCGGCGGTACGAGCCTTCTCATCGCGGTGAGCGTTGTGCTCGACCTCGTCGATAAAATTGACGCGCACCTCATTATGCGTAATTCCAAAGGTCTGCTAGAAGACTAGAGTCATCGTCGCGCGACGTTTCGCCGTCGCAGATTATACGGACGGCGTTCCGCGCTCTCATTGCGCGGAGCGCCATTTGTCATTTAAACGTTAAACGCGCCGAGCGAACGCTCGGTCTAGATATAGGGAAAAATTGAATGCGAGTAGTTTTCGTTGGACCTCCTGGCGCCGGTAAAGGAACCCAGGCAGAGAATATAGTACGCGATTACGGTCTTTTCCACCTTTCGACTGGCGACGCGTTGCGCGCGGCGGTCAAAGCGCAAACGCCGATCGGTAAGGAAGCGGATAAGTATATGAGCGCGGGCGCGCTCGTTCCGGATGAAATCGTCATTGGCGTCGTTGTCGAACGACTCGACGAAGCGAAGGACGGATGCTTGCTCGACGGTTTCCCGCGCACGATCGCTCAGGCGGAAGAACTTGATCGTATTCTCGCGGAAAAGAACGCGCCGCTTGACGTCGTGCTCGAACTCGACGTACCGGAAGATGAACTTTTCAAGCGTCTCGCATCGCGCGGTCGCGCCGACGACAACCCCGAGGTGATCAAGCAACGTCTGGTCGCGTACCATAATCAGACGGAACCGCTAGTTGGATACTACACGGGCAAGGGCGTTCTCCGTAAGATCGACGGGCTTGGAACAGTTGAAGAGATCTACGCTCGCATTCAAGCGGTTCTCGACGAATTCAAGTAATGAGTTTTCCGCTTGCGTAGAGAGTTCGCGAGCGCGCGTACTTACATTCGCGCGAATCGCTTTGCGGCGCGCGGTTACGTAGCGCGCCGCGACATTTCTTTCATGAGCGCAACTCGAACCGCGCTCGATTCTATAGTGAAAGGCTAGGCTTCGGTATGCTTTCTATAAAGACCGAAAAAGAAGTCATGAAGATGCGCAAAGCGGGGTTGCTAACTTGGGCGGCCCACGAGCTTGTGCGTAGTATAATCCGTCCTGGTATGACGACGCGCGAACTTGACGCAGAGGTTGAAAAGCTCTTTTTGCGCAACTATGCGATCGGTATGTTCAAGGGCGTAAAGGGTCGCGTACCTTTTCCGAGCGTAACGTGCATATCGATTAACGAGCAGGTGGTGCACGGTATTCCCGGTGAACGTGAAATTAAGGAAGGCGATATTGTCAGCGTCGACACCGGTTGTAAGATAGACGGCTGGTGCGGGGACGCGGCGTATTCCAATCTCGTCGGCGAGGCGTCTGAACAAGCGAAGAAACTTGTCAAGGTAACGCGCGAGACCCTCTATCTCGCGATCGAGAAGCTTAAGACGGCGCGGTATTGGAGCGACGTAGCGCGCGAAATGCAGAAGCATGTGCGTCAGAACGGCTTTTCTGTCGTCGAATCTTTCGTCGGGCACGGCATCGGACGGTCAATGCACGAAGACCCTCAGGTGCCCAATTTTATCTATGCCGAATTTCTACGACGCGAAGATTTCCAGATTAAACCCGGACTCGTAATAGCAATCGAGCCTATGGTGAACGTCGGCGGCAAACGTGTCAAACAGCTGAACGACTTCTGGACAGTAACGACCTCGGACGGAAGTTTGAGCGCCCACGAAGAGCACACGGTCGCGATCACGAAATCGGGACCATTTGTGCTAACCGGTCCTCCTGAAACAGAAGAAGAGCGCAGTCTAGTCGACCAGTTCTATTCTCGCTATCGAAGCAAATGAGCACGTCGCTCCTCCTTGCGCGCTATTTTAGTTAAAAATGGATAAAGTTGAGTCTTTTTCTCAAGAAGCCCCTTGATAAAAAAACTGTTTGGAGTACAATCCAATACAATTGACTTGAGGCGCCGTTGACGCGTCAGCGTCTGCAGTCGCCACGTCTGAAAACGTAGTGAGTGGAAAAATGAAAGTACAAGCTAGTGTGAAGCGAATTTGCGAAAACTGCAAAATCGTCAAACGTAAGGGCAAGGTCTTCGTGATCTGTGTCAATCCTCGACACAAGCAGCGTCAAGGCTAAGCGGAACTGCGAGAGCATAGATCGGTAGGCGGAAGACGACGATCGGGTAATGTTTTAAACGCGTGCCGCTATGCTTCGCAACGACGACGGCAGTTTCGCCGTTCGTTTTTTGTTAAACCCTATTTTTGGAGAAGATAAATGCCTCGTCTATTAGGCGTTGATATTCCGAACAATCGTCCCACGGCGGTGGCGC
>ONJR01000102.1 GCA_900318195.1 uncultured Planctomycetota bacterium | reverse complement strand
GCGGCGTTACTCTTTAACGAAGTAGGATCGATAGACCGGCTTTTCGTCGAGTCTGGTTCTTCTTTCGAAGTGGGTTAGAAAGTCCATTTCGTCGGCGTAGGGTCGTTCTGGTATCGGGAATGGTCCTACGAGTCGGGTGGCTAGCTTAATAATCTCGACGCCGGAGTCGAAGTACTCTTTGACGTCGGTCCAGAAATGTAGCTTTCCGCCGCGCGTTAGTCGCGCTTCGATCGCGGCGACAACGTCCGGACGCACTATCCTGCGCTTGCGATGCGCCTTCTTCCACCATGGATCGGGGAAATATATGTGCGCCGCCGTTAGCGAATTGAACGGGATAATCTCCCTCAATACCTTCGCGGCGTCAGCGTTCATCATAACGCCGTTCGTCGCGCCCTTCTTCGCAAGTCGGGTCGCTGAAATGAGCGCGTAACGGTACGCAATCTCTACGCCAAGGAAATTGTGGTCCGGCACGCTCGACGCAGCCTCGCTTATAAAAAGACCCTTGCCAGAACCAATCTCAAACTCCAACGGCGCAACCCGACCGAATAGCTTGTCCTGTAATTCCGCTGACGTCAGTCCCGAAAGGGACGCGTAACTCACACGCGCCACCTTGTCCGCGCCGTCCCCCGGCTGCGCTAGCGCAGCCGCCTCCGGGTCGACGCGCGCGTCTGGATACTCGACTTCCATCGGTATGAAATAATGGGCAAGATCCCGCTTGCCCTGGATCTTCGATAGTGAACGACGCGGCATTTCTACACTCCTTACCCCACTACCTCAACTCAGCCCTCAATCGGCAACGGCACGCCCTTAAGTACGCCCTCGCATACTATATTGTCCTGCACGATGCACATAAAACTCGCCGTTATCAGTATCTTGCGCCATTTGAGCATCTCAGACTGTATTATCACCCGATCGCCCGGTCGCACCATTCCGCGAAACTTCACCTCGTCGAGCCCGGCAAATCCCATGACCGCGCCGTTGAACATGTTGTGCTTCGTCGTGAAATAACTCGCCATCTGCGCCGCTACCTCACATAACACTACGCCCGGCGTAAGCGGAAAACTCGGCATGTGCCCGCGAATCCAAAATTCATGGTCCGTCATGTCCTTGTACCCGACGCACTTCTTCTCCTCGAAATTGTCGTACAGAATCGCGGTCAACTGCTCCATCTCATACCGCTGACGATTGTACTTGCGTATCTCCTCGATCGTCGCGATCGGGCTGTTCTCGTCGTATAAGGACGGATCTACTATAAAAGGCTTCTTTATCATCTCAGACTTCCTTGCGTGTACTCGACGTCGATTGCCCCGAAGCGTTACGCTGCGTCAATATGCTTCTCATGATCTCAGGCTTCCCTGCGCCTCAGCGACGTCGCTGTCCAGGTCGCTATTCATTAAAAAAGGCGCGATCACGACGTTCGTACGTCTGACCGCGCCTCGACTGCCATTTTACCCATTTCACGGCGCTAGGTCGCTATCAGGTCTTGACGATGCGACGCTTCGCGCGACGCGCTTTCGCGTTCGCGGGACGCTTTCCGTGGTTCGCCTTCTTGACGGTTCTACCCGGCTTCGACATTTCCAAGTCTCCTCTACTAACAGTAATCCAACGCTTCCCTTCCCAGCGTTCACCGCAAAGGAGGCGCGCGCTCGACTGCGCGCAAGCGAATACTTCCATCCAGCTGCGCGCCCAAGCCGCGCCGCTTCAATAGTCTTGCTGATTATACGGCGCTTTTCGCCTTTGAAAAGGGGGTTTTTGCGATTTCTAGCCTCTTTTTCGTATTTTACTCGCGATTCAGCCCTGGCGCGGCAGCCCCATCTCCGTCATGAGCAATTGCAGGTCAAGCCACGCGTCCTTCTTCGCGCTAGGATTGCGCAAAAGATACGCCGGATGGTACGTGCAGACCACCTTCGCGTCCCCGTAACTGTGCACTACCCCGCGTAATTGCCCTAACGACGACTGAACGCCCAATAGGTTCGTCGCCGCAATCGAGCCCAGGCAGCATATGTACTTCGGCGCCACAACCTTCAGCGTCGCGTCTAAAAACGGTCGGCACGCCGCCGCCTCCTCCGACGTCGGGTTGCGATTCCCCGGCGGCCGACATCGGACGATATTGCATATAAAGACCGAAGAGCGCGGAACGCGCATTCCCTTCTCGATCATATCGGTCAGTAACTTCCCGCTACGCCCGACAAAAGGCTCGCCCCGTAAGTCCTCCTCCGCGCCCGGTCCCTCGCCGATAAAGACAAGCTCCGCGTGCGGGTCCCCGACCCCAAACACCGTCTGCGTGCGGTTCGCAACCAGCTCCGCGCAACGCGAACAGCCGGCGACCTGGTCCGCGATCAGTCGTAACTCGGCGACCCGGGAATCGCCCGACCCGCCGACTATCGCGCTCGACGAAACGGTCGGCGACGGTACGGCGCGCGAGACGCTCGACTCGCCCGATATCGTAGCGCGACCGCGCGTCGGTTGCGGCGACGGCGTCTGCTGCGACGCCGCGCTCGAAACGCGACGGTCCGTATTAACGCGCGGCGCGCGCTGAAAATCTTGTACGCCCGAACGCTTAAGATCGTTGAGATACTCCGACAGCACGTAGTTCAACGACGTTTTTGACAGTTTTTCCATAGTGTGCTCGCGCGTCCCTCGACGCTCTCGTGTTAAAGAGTTCGCGCGCACAAGGGTCGCGACGTCCTTTCCGTCGCGTCTCTTGTGCGCGCGTCTATGCAAGCGCGTTCGCTCGCGCCTAACGTAACGCTAGCGCAATTTCAGCTCGAAATCGGCGCCCCCTACCATAGCGACGCGATCCGCGTCCGAGCCTACGCGCGCCATGTGCCGCGGCGCGCGCTCGCTCGTGTTCTCGCGCTTAATCGCTTCGTAAATCTCTTGGCGATGCACCGGCACGTCGGGCGGCGCCTCGATTCCTAGTCGAATACGATCGCCGCGAACGTCGACGATCGTAACCACAATATCGTCGCCAATGTAAATGCTCTGATCCTTATATCTCGACAAAACAAGCACAGTAACTGCTCCTTCTCGTACTTCTTGTATGCGTCTGTCGCAAGCTCCGCTCGTCGCCGTAAGGCGACCGAACGCCGAAATGCGCGCGTCGACCGCAGGTAGCGGACTCGGCGTCGCCCATCCTACTCGGCGCGCTAAGCTCGCGATCGTGCCAACCGCTCGCGTTACGCCAACGCCGTCGCGCGGCGCTCGTATCTAAGTACGCGACGCTCCAGCGAAACTTTCCATAAAATTTCGGAAATTGCTAAAGTTCGCGCACAAAACGAGCTCGCGTAACTGTTGTAGCGATTACAACGGTCGTTACGATGCGTCTCGCAAATTACTATTTGCGCAGTATCTGATTCGGCTCGGCTTGCGCGCGTTCCGCCAGGTCATTATCCCGACGTTCCGTCTCGAACGCGTTCGGTCTCCACGCTCGCGACTCGTCGCACGCACAAGCAGACTCGCCCCGCCGAAACGAGGTTTATCTCCATAATCCTCAAATCGACTTGACGACGCGCGCCATTTGAAGAAAAAACGTCTCGATCCGCTATTTACCGAGAATGGTCAGCCTCTTGTATCTGGTATAACGCAAAGTCTGTTTGTATCAATTTTAATCAACAAACACGTTTCGCCGCAAAAAACGATCTTGTCAGCGTCGCGCCGAGAGCGCTATTTAGACCTCGCGGCTATACTATCCGAAAAGTCGGAGGTCGTTTTTTAGTCTTGCTTATACTGTGCGCAGTTTTTCTTATAAAGCATCCTTTATCGACTTCTTTTACTTTCAACTTGAGACTTTTTTTTGAAAAAAAGAAAAAAAACTATTCATTCCCCCATGCTATATGCGTACATTCGGATAGAATGGATTATAATAAAAAGTGGAATGGGGCGCCGTGTCATTAACGGCGCGCTCGAACGGCAAGTAAGTTCGAACGTCCATCCAAGGGCAACCAGATTTAATTAAGGACACGCTATGGCGACACAGGCACGAACCGGTTTTCAGCTCGGAATCATCGTACGACGAGCGGCGCTCGTCTTGGTCTGCGCGATAACGATCGCTGCGATCGTTGGATGCCAGACAACCGACGGCAAACGTAGGAGCTGTCTCTTCAGTCAGTCGTGCGGAAACGACCTCGACTCACGAGGACAGTCGACCGACGTCTCGAACGCGGCGCCCAAGCCGCCCGCAAGCGAGCCGCTCGCATCGCTCGACGAACGACGCAATCGCGACGGCGATATTGCCGCCAAGGCGCAAACGCTCGCAAGTAGCGCCGCGCCAGCCGCTAACACTGCTAACACCGCTAACATCGCAAGTACCGCGCCCGCTGCGCAGTTCGTCGGCGAAACCGACGCCGCGACCTCGCGCGCGCCCGCCGCGAACGAAGTCGCTAACGACTTCTTCACCTCCAACTCCACAACCCCGCTCGCGGCGCCCTCCGCCGCCGACCGACCGCTCGCGGCGCAAGTCGCGCCCGCGCCAAGCGCGACCGCGCAGCAAGAGCCCGCAGACCCGCGCGTCAATCCGCAATACAGAACCTACGGGCCCGCGATTCCGCAAGGCTCGACCTTCTCCAACCAGAATCGTACCGCGAACTCGGGCTCCGTCGGATTCGCGTCCGGCGCGCAAGATTACAGCGCGCAAGATTACAGCGCGCAACTACCCGCTGAAATCAAAGCCGCGTCGTCCCTATTCGAGTTCGGCGAAATGCTACCCGACAACGCCCCGACCCCCGCGGAATTCGCGACCCCCGACGCCGCGCCCGCTCAGCAGACGCAGCCGACCAACGAAATGAACCCGCCCGTCGAGTCCCCGACCGTCAATGCGGAATCCGCCGCGTTCAGCGCCGCGCAACAGCTGGGCGCCGCGACGCTACTGAGCGGCGTTACCCCCAAAACCGTCTATATGAGCGAGACGAGCGCGCAAGCGTACGCGCAGCCGCAACCGGCGCAGAGCGGCACAACGTACTCCGCCTACCCGACGCAACAGCAGGCGCCCGCCGCCTACGCCGCGCAGCCGACCGCGCAACCGATCGCGCAACAGCCAGCCGCTCAGCAGCAGCCTGCCGCGACGAACGGCTCGAATCTGCGACCCTCCAGATTCTTCCCCGGTCAATTCATCGGCGGCGGCGTCGACGGTTCGCAAGCGCAAGCGCGACCAATGTAACGCGCCAAACGCAAGACGCATAAAAAAACAAACGAGCCCGTCTCTCACATGAGTTGACGGGCTCGTTTTTTTCGTTGTTACGGCGAGCCGCTAGATTCCGGCGGCGCGGAGCTACTGCTGATCGCGCTGCAGCCCGGCGGCGACGTCGAGATCGAGGTCGGCGAATAGCCCCGCCTTGTAGCGCTCGATCGCAATCGCGCCCATTACGGCGTTGTCGGTGCACAGCGCGGGGGGCGCAATATAGAGTTTAAAGCGTCGTTTAGCCGCGGCGTCGAGCGCCTTCTGACGGAACCGCGCGTTCGCCGCGACGCCGCCGCCGACGCACAAGGTCTTCATACCGCACTTCTTGAGCGCCTGGCACGCCTTGCCGACGAGACAGTCGACGACCGCTTCCTGAAAGGACGCGGCGATATCGGCGCGCTCGCGCTCCGAAATCTCGATCTCGTTAAACTCCCGCTTGCCGACCCCGTAGAGCTTATAGCGCGTCGCCGTCTTCAGGCCGCTGAAGCTAAATTGCAAGCGATCTTTGTCGTTCAGCAGCGGGCGCGGAAAGTCGTACGCCTTGGGATCGCCCTGCTCCGCCGCGCGCTGAATACTCGGTCCGCCGGGATACGGCAGCCCTAGCATTGCGGCGACTTTATCGAACGCCTCGCCCGCCGCGTCGTCGATCGTCGACCCGAGCAGCTCGAAGTCGAGCGGTCCGGAACATCGATACAGACTAGAATGCCCGCCGCTCGCGATCAGACCGACGCATGGGAAAAGGTTCTCGTCGTACGCAACGCGGCACGCGTATATGTGCGCCTGAAGGTGATTGATCGCAATGAGCGGCTTGTCCGCCGCGACGCAAAGCGCCTTCGCCGCAGCAAGACCGACGAGCAACGAGCCCGCTAACCCCGGCTCGTTCACGACCGCGATCGCGCTCAGCTCGTTCAGGGTCGTCGACGCTTGACTCAACGCGTCCGCGACGACCGGTAGAATCGCCTCCATATGCGCGCGGGACGCTATCTCCGGCACGACCCCGCCGTAGCGCTGGTGAACTTTAATTTGGGACGCCAACGCGGCGCCGAGCACGTTACGCTCGCCGTCGACTACGGCGGCTGCGGTCTCGTCGCAACTTGACTCTATCGTTAAAATCTTCATGACTCGCTCGCTACTCGCTCAACACATACTTATTCGCTATCGTGAGTCCGGAAACGAGCGCGCCGACTATGCCTAGCATTCCCTGGTCCGCGCCGCAAATAAAGAGGTTCTTTAACGGCGTCAGCCCGTCGTACCTCTTCTCCGCCGCGCCGTATATTGCGCCCCGCTCTCGACCGGTAAACCGCTGGACCGTGAGCGGCGTGAACATATCGACGTCGACCACGTTGCGACGGAATTCCGGTACGAACCGCGCCGCTGATTCAAGGGTCTTTTCGTAATAGCGCAACTTCTCGCGGCGATACTCCTCTGGACTTAAACGCCGCCACGCGTCGTAGTTCGCAAGCGCTGTGATCCGAATTAAATTGTCTGCGAGCGGCTCAGAATACGCGAAATTATTCGGCGAGCAGACGACCCCGCTACGAAGATCGACAAGCTCGGAGGGATTGCGATACGCGAAACGTTCGGAATCGTTAAAGAAGACGATCGTTTTATCGCACCCGAGCTTCTTCGGCGCCGTGTCGAGAACGCTGATCGTTTCGATAAACCCGAGCTTGCCAATAGAACGCTCCGGAACCTGCGAACCGCGCCCGCAGAGCGTCATCGTCTCGGGCCAGCCGGCGGATGAAAGATAACGTTTCGCGCGAATCTCCTCGCCGTTCTCCAGAATAATCCGATCGACTTCGTCGTCCGCGCCCGATTCAATGCGCTTAACGCCCGCGCGCAAACGCAACTCGCCCCCCAAAGAACGAAAACGAGAGAGCAACTTCTTTAAAATATGCCGCACTCCCTCGTAAGGGCGCGCAAAGCCCTCTAAAAAGAGCGAACGAAACATAACGCAAAACTGCCCGAAATCCATATCGTGCTCGCGCGCGCCCCCGTAATAGCATATGGGGCAGAAGAGCATGTCGATCAGCTTCGCGTCCGTGAGATAGTTCCCAACGAACTCGCGCGCCGAGCCCTCCGAGGTGCCCAGCCCGAGCTGATCGTAGCCCGCTAGACCGGCGACCAGCTTGCGAAAGCCGTCGATCTGGCTAGGAAACTTATCGGCGATCTCCGATTCCAAGAGCGCGAAATCGTTCGTGAAATTCAACTCGACGCCGGGAAACGCAATCGCCGAGCCGTTCTGCGGTACGAGCCCAAACTCGTCCCATGAAATGCGTAAATGACGCAAGATTCTCGACAGCGGTCCGCTTTTAACTCCCTTCGGCGCGTAATTCGTCATAGCGTGCAAACCGACGTCGTAATTGCGTCCGTTACGGCGATAGAAGGAATTCAAGCCGCCAACTACGCTATGCTTCTCTAATATGCAGACCTTGTAATCGAACTGCGCCAGTCGAATACCGGCGGCTAGTCCCGACATACCCGCCCCGACGACCGCGACGTCGTAATTCGTGTCAGCCATTGTTTCCCGCGCGCCGCGCGCGCGCTCGCTTGCTTATTTGTCCTACCTTATACCGCGCGCGACCGCAGTCTCGAGTCGCGCGCCACACGTCTTAGTCATTGTATCGACTCTATTTCGCTTGGCAAGTAGCTTTTTCCTACGTCGCGACGATTAACGCGATTCGTCGCGCAACCTCGCGCGCCGCGCCGCCAAGATAAAGTAAGGACGCCGCAACCTGAAGTCGCAACGTCCTTCGCTATTAAAACCTATCCCACCGCGCCGCTCGCGTTATAGCGGTAGAATTTTACCGACCATTTCAAGAATCGGACCGCCGACGTCCGCGACGCCCTCTTCGTAACTCCAGATCGTGCGGCATAACTCCAGCGCGCCGATCGTCGCTAGAATCAGGAAGATCAGGCACGGCACGAGGAAAATGAGATCCTTGCCGGTAAAGGTCATCGAGGAGAGACCGCTCGATTGCGCGCTCGGCGCCGGCTGCGCGCCGCTCTCCTGCGTGAAGCCGGTGGAACTAACGCCCGAAATCGCATCGCCGCTCGCGAACCCGCCATAATCGGACGCGCCCGCGCTCGGCGCCAAGGGCTCAAACGTTTCCGATCCTGAGGTGAAAGGAGAAGCCGTCGAAGTGGGACCTAAATCGGCGAACGGATCGTTGTCTGTGGAAGCGGAGGACGAGTCGAAACTCGGCGTCTCAAGGTCGATATCGCTCGAGACGGAATCGGGCGCGGCGAAGGAATCGGTCGATTGGTCGCCCGAGAGACTGAAAAGATTGTCGTCTTCCCCGGAACCTTTCGCGGCGTCGGTCGAGTCGTCGGTCGAGAAGAT
>ONJR01000221.1 GCA_900318195.1 uncultured Planctomycetota bacterium | reverse complement strand
CAGCTTGCGGAGACCTTTAGCGACACTGCGTCGACGGAGACCTCGCGATATTTCATCCCGGAACTAACCCTGGACGACGCGCCTGGACTCGCGTTTCGCGGTATGCATCTATGCTGGTTCCCCGAGACGCGCGCCGATTTTATCGAACGCTCGATTCGAATTGCCGCTTACTACAAATTCAATCATATCGTTCTTGAATTCTGGGGCGTCTTTCCATTTGAATCGTGCGACGCGCTATGCTGGAGCGACATTCGTACGACGAAGGACGAAGTGCGTCGGCTCGTCGCGCTAGGCAAGTCTCTTGGCGTCGAGTTGATTCCGCAGTTCAATCTCTTTGGACACGCTCCCGGCGCGCGCGCCGCGTCTGGCAAGCATACGATTCTGGGCGATCATCCGGAATTTGAACCGCTCTTCGAGCCGGACGGCTGGACCTGGAACGTCTATAATCCCGCCGCGCGCGAACTGCTCGCGAACTGCGTGCTCGAACTCTACGAGACCTTCGATCGTCCCGCGTTCTTCCATATCGGCTGCGACGAGGCGGACTCGGCTGGCACAAGCTTTATCGCGCGTCGTAAGGGCAATTACGTCGCCGCGCTCGCCGACTGGCTGACTTACTTCCACGATCTTTTGCAAGAGAGGAATTGCCGCGTTATGATGTGGCACGATATGCTCGTCGGACGTTCGGAGTTCCCGGGCTATACCGCGAACGGAGACGCGCGCACGCAGGGAATTCTTGATAAGTTGCCGAAAGATATCGTCATTTGCGATTGGCAGTACAACGCGCCCAAGGAGAATGAAACTTGGCCGACGACGAACCGTTTTCTCGAGTCCGGGTTCGACGTCGTTCTGTGCCCATGGCGCAATTCAAAGGGTATTCGCAGTCTGGGTCAAGCGGCGGTCGATAAGAATACGTTCGGACTACTTTGCACGACGTGGCATATTTTCTTTGGCGACGATATGCGCGCCATTCTCACGGTCGGCGCGAACGTCGCGTGGCGATCGCCCGGCGACGCTACGGCGAATCTCGGCGCTTTCAATCGCCATATTCGCCAGATCCTTTCTGAGGTCGAAGGGCGCGATTATCGCACGAACGGTATCTACGATTGGCAGGTCGGACCGGAAACGATAACGCCTCGTTAGTCGCGTTGTTTCAATAGTTAAGCGCGCTCGAGCGCGTCGATTGCATGAAAAAATCCGCGCAAGAGCGTTTCCTGCGCGGATTCTTTTTTGTCGTTTCGTCGCGACTACGGTAGGAGATAAACTCTCACGTCGTCGAAGGACGCCGTTCCTGCGCCGTCGGTCGCGCTTGCCGAAAGAAGGAGGACGAGTCGACGCGCGGCGTCCGGAACTTTGACGAGCGCGTACGCCTCGCCGCGTCCGTTTGCGTCGAGCGGCGCGTCTCGCCTAACGACGACCCTGACGTCGAGCCATTCTGAGACCCAACGTCCTCCGCCGTCATGCCAGCGAACGGTGAGATTCGCGTCCGTCGAAGCGTCGGCGCCTATTTTGCCGTAGACCAAATACTTCCTACCGGGCTCGACTTCTAGCGCTTGGAGATAGCACGCGCTGACGTCCCCTTTAATCGCGGGCTTACCGTCGACGTCGGTGAATTCGCCGCGCGAATCCTCATGTCGCCAGGTTCCCCAGTTCTCGAACGTCGTCGCGCCGTCGCCGCTCTGCGTTCTGCTGGCGAAATTGCCGTTCTTAACGAGGTTCGTCGCCGTCGTTGAGCTAAGGAGCGCGTCTTTGATTTCCGCAGTATATCTCTCGGGATCAGAAAGTTGTGCGATGAATTCGGTTATGCCGGGCAGCGCTTCTTCCCAGGACGTCCATTCGGCGTCGGACGTCGGCGCCCACCATCGCTTCTGTTCGCCGTAGACCCAGACGTATTCGTCCGCGGCGTCCCATGCTGCGGTCAGATTAACGCAAAGTCTGTCAAATCGCGTCTCGCCTGGCTCAGCGCCGCGATAGTATCGCGAACCCTCGGGGTTACTGTACATATCGAGATAGAACCCGAAGCCGGAAGAGACCTGCGCGCGATACTTGCCGCGATTCTCCGGACTCACGAGCGCCGCGCCCGGACCTGTGAGTAGCAACGCGTCGAGGGACGCGCGCTGATACTCTTCGCGTCCGTTCATATAATAGCCGTTCTCGCACCCTTCGACGAATCGCGTTTCCGGGCGCGCGGCGTCGAGCATACCGTCGATGAAAGAGGGCAGTAGTCCGTAAGCTCCCGCGCGAAGAACGGAATCGGGACGCTCCGCGCGTCCTGCGGCGAAGTTAATCGAGTTCATCCATAGACATAGAAGCGTAACGTCGCTCTTTTCTTTAACGATAGCGCGCGTAAATTCCGCGCCGCGACGTCGCGCGAGCGCTTTTGCGTCTTCAAAGGTCGCGTTCGATTTCGGATCGTACTTAAAGATGTGCGCGCCATAAGATTCAAAGTCGAGACAGAGATCGTCGTCCGTTTGCTGCGCGACCCACGCGCAAATCGCGGCTTTCTCGCAGACGGCGCGCCACGCTTCGTCGTCCGACCAGGCGAACTGCGCGGGATAGAAATTGATACGAATGAAGTTATGCTTATATCGAGTGAACTCGCACGAGTTGAGATCGTCGACGCACGTTTTGAAATCGTCGCGATTCCAGCGTTCCGGGGTAAAGAGGGACTGACTCGCGCAGGTCTTGCCGTCGGCGTTGCGCGCGACGAGGTCGTACACGATTCCGTCGAAAGGCGCGGACTTTTCCATTTCGCGCCAATGGTCCTTAATATAGCTCGTCGTGGGTATGTCCCAGCCTAATTCAATGAGCTTTTTGCGCGGCGCTTGCGCGTCCTCGGCAACGGCGTGCGCCTGTACGACGAAGCACGCCGCTAACAAGAATAAAAGAACTTTCTTTAACATATTCATTTCCTTTGCATTATACGTCGAACGCGTCGCGCGATCCGAGCGCGTTCGACTCGCTACCTGACGCGCGCTATTGGGCGACGTCGTTATTCGTCGACGGTTGAAGTTTAAGGAGGAGATTGCGCAACATTCGTTCGGCTATCGGACTCGGTAGGTTCTCCTGAATGAGCCAGGTCGAGACGATGATCTTACCGCGTCCCCAATTCCATTCCGCCATCGAAAGCCCGGAATCGTAGCCCAGTTGCGTGCTGAACCCGCCGGCGATCGCGACGTTCGGTTCAGGAATTTGTCCCTTAAAGGTTACGACCGGAATAACGTCGCGATAATAGAGATAATCGAGCGCGCGACCCGACTGCAGACCCGCGAACGCGAGA
Source organism: uncultured Planctomycetota bacterium (assembly GCA_900318195.1). Taxonomy (GTDB): domain Bacteria; phylum Planctomycetota; class Planctomycetia; order Pirellulales; family Thermoguttaceae; genus RUG369. The sequence goes on along the minus strand of ONJR01000221.1, from coordinate 2,665 downwards.
TCGCGCCTCGCCCAGTCGTCCTTGTGATAGAGCCAGTTCGGCATACGATTGAACTCGCCTTTGACTTTAAACGGCAGCTTTGCCGTCGCGCTCGCGCCGTTCGAGAAGACCTCGTGCGATAGGAAGAGCGCGCCGACCCCGGATTCGACGAGCGCGTAAAGTTTCGCAAACTCTTCGCTCGTTTGACGATTCGACGTCTTACCGACTATAATGCGATCGCCCGGCGACGGCTGCGCGTCTTGACCGTTCTGCTGTGTAAACGGTTCCGCCGCGACTCCGATGACGCGCAGTTTCGCAAGTAGGTCGGGATCGTCTCCCCAAACCCAAATCTTACCGGAACCGACGAGCGGAAACGCACGTCGATCAAAGATATAGAACCGCTCAATTCCACCGGTGGCGGCGCCTCCGGATTGAATCTCAGCGTAGAATTTACATTCTCCTTCGGACGCCGCGAGAGGTACGACAAACTCGGCGTCGAGCGCAGGTTGGACAAACGGCGGCTCAGGTCCCTCGTTACGCTCCGGGACGGTGAGCGCGCGCGTTTCGTCGAAGAACCGTTCGTTCTGCGGTCCTACGACGAGATAACGTACTTGATACTGTCCCGGAGGTAAGACGTCCTCGTTGACAAGAACCGATTGGATGCGAACCTTCTGTCCAATATACGCTTGCGTCGGCTCGACGAAATTGCAGAATCTTACCGGCGCAAAGAGATCCGCCATGACGTCGACCGTACCCGGCTTGAGTTCGCGAAAGAGCGTCGTTAGTCCCTCGCCTGAAATACCTTGATCGTGCGTTCCGGTTACGCTGTGCGCTACGACGTTTGGATTCGCGCGAATCGCGTTGATTCCAATGCGACGCTGATCCGCCATATTAGCGATCGCCTGACGGAAGAACTCTTCTGGGGTCGGAAAGACGTCGTCCAGTTTCCAGCGTTTCCAATCTTCCATAAAACGATCGTAGCGCTGACGATAATGCTTCGCGTCTGCGGCGTCTTCCGCGTGGAACTGCTCGTAGTATCGCGTTAGTCGCCATAGATCGACGGCGCTGCCTATCCCGTATTCCGATAAAAAGACGGGCAGTCCTCCTTTAGCGTGAGTTCGTAGCTCGTTAATGATTTCTGCAGTGTGCGGGACAGGTTTGTAAGGATGCGTGTCGGCTAATTCGTTCTGCCAGACGTCGGACTCGGGATTGGAGAAGCGTCCGATCGGGTCGAACGAAAGCGTCTGCTGACCGATATCGAAGAGTGTGAACGCGTCGAGATTAGGTCGTTCGCCCGGCGGCGTCATGCCGTAACTCCACACGCCGTTCGGATTGCTTTGCCAAGAGAAATCGTTATTGACGTCGTAGACGGTTCCGTCGTCCGCCGTCATTCTGAAATTAACTTCCGTTGTGTCGCCAAATCCGTTGCCGTCTCCGACGCCGACGACGAGCGTAAGGGATTCGCCCTGCTTAAAGACGAGCGTTTCAGGAGACAATCTTACGTAGTCGTCGCGCTCTTCGAGCTGTTCGACGGTGGCAAAGTCAGAGAAGGGAACGGTTTCACCGTTGAAATCGACGACGGTCGTCGACATGAGTTCGTCTGCGGACGACGTTGGCGCGAGCGTCGCTTTAATAACGATTTGGGACGTCTGATCGATCTTCTCAAATTCCAATTTCGCGCGCGTCGCGCGCAACGCGTCGAGGAGCGCTATCGTCGTTACTTTCGCGTCCTTCATTTTGCCGACGTCCGCTATGATACGATAGCTTGGAACGCCGCCGCGCGGAGACGAAGTTACTCGCGCAATTTTACCGGCGCCGTTGAGATTAAGATATCCGCGCCAGATTTCGTCGCGCGACAACTCGTTCGTCTCTTTAATCAAGTGGAGATCGACGGTTGCGTTTCCATGGACGACGACGTCCCTAAAACTCGCGTCGAGGCGATAGCTTCCGTCCTTCGGCGCGATCCATTTCAGCGCCGCGTATTCGTTGCCGACGTCGCCGGGATGCATAAAGAATGAGCCGGCGGGCCATTCCGAACCGTCGAAGAAGAAGGTTTTCTCCGTCTCGTTTTTTATCGTCGCCGGCATAATAGCGCCGTTATTAGCGCGCCAAATTGCGTAGTTCGCCGTTTTCGCCGATTCCAACGCGAACGCGTCGAAACTGCCGCTATTGAGCAGTAGCATTCTAGTTGGATCGAGCTTGCGCGCTTCTTTAAGGAACGACGCCGCGTGCAGCACAAGTTGCGAGTCGGTCGTCTCATTGAGTAATCCCCAGATTACCACGCTCGGATGATTCCGATCGCGTCGAATCATCGCGCTCGTTTGCGCGTCCCAGCGCTCGTAACGTTCGGGACAGTCGTCGTACATCCAACCGGCGAGGCATTCGTCGTAGACCATAAATCCAAGGCGGTCGCAGAGATCGAGCTGAAAACGCCGCGGCATGCCGGCAATATAACGTATCATATTGAAGCCCATGGTCTTGCACGTAACGATATCTTTACGGAAGAGATCGGGATCAAATGGAACGCGATGCGTTATTGGCGAATCGCTACCGGAATGGGAACATTTGACGTAAATCCTTTTGCCGTTGAGACGGAAATAGCCGCGTTCAAATCGAAAGTCCCGGAACCCGCACACGCCGACCCGACGATCGACAGCGTCCGGCGCGACTAAATCGACTACCACGT
>ONJR01000280.1 GCA_900318195.1 uncultured Planctomycetota bacterium | reverse complement strand
GGAGAAGCAATCGAAGTAGGTTTGGTCGTCGAAGTTCAGCGATCGAGTCGGGAAAATCCAGTATTGATTATCGAAGAACGCGACTTCTGGATCGGCGTACCATTCAGGGTCGATCGGATTTCCCGAGGTTTTAGGCGTGGATTCGTCGGCAAACGCCAACCCGGCAAAAAGAGCGAGGCACATAGCGCAGAAGATAGCGCTCGCGCTCGATAGAGTTATGTGTAACTTCATAATACAACCGCTTATCATGCTCCAAAGTTAATCGATTTTCAGGTATCTCAACGCGCTGTCTTGGACAGATTGTTGAGATACGCAACTTTATTACAATTCAACGACTTTGACGGACATTGGTTCCAAATCAAATTCGAGCGCCGACTCACAATTAACGCCGTATTCCTCAGGGTACAATTGCAAGGTCGCTTTTGCAGGTTCTTTTGAGACATTCGTAACGAAGAGAACCGTTTTACTTGCGTCGTCCATCTGCCATACAGCGGCGGCAACTTGGCGCATACCAATTCCGGAGGAGGTTACAGGCTCAAGATTGCAGTCAACCTTAGGCGGTCGCAATATAGTTCCCTCGTTAAACAACTTCGTCCATTCATAGCGAGTTCGCACGAACTTTTCGAGAAACGCCATTCTTTCTTCGTTGAAGACAACGTTGGCGTTCAGCCATCCAAGTTGCTGACCGAAGAGCAGACTTTTGGCAATGTGGTACCGGAAATAATCGTCGTCGTCTCGCGTCGCGCCGTCGGTATAGCGACCAATCATCTGAACGCGACCGGCATAAATCGCGGGAAAAGCCGGAACGTCGTCGCCGGTCGTCCAAATCCAGGTAAGGAATCCGTCGAACGCGCTGGCGTAGACCTCCGCGTTCGATTCGCTATAGTAAAACGCATTTTCTGGCTTCTCTGCGTTAATCTTCGCCATCATGAGCGCGTATCCGTCGGACCAATAGCTTCCCCCGCCAGGTAAATGCCCGTGGCGGGGATTACTGCACTGACACGGCGCAACGGCGGCTATCTGGTCAAAATAGATACCGTCGATCGCCAAGTCTTTCTCCATTCCGCGCGCGAGCTCTTCGATTATCTCGCGCCATCTTGGGAACCCTGGACAGATAGGCGCCAGACGCGTCTTTTCGCCATTAGCTTTCAGCTGCGGATACGGGACGAAATAGGGCTTGCCATTAGCGTCGAGCGCCGCGCCGTTGATTCCGGTATTATCGAAGTTCTCCTCGAACCCTTCGTCTGCGTCGTCCATTTCCCAACTCACCGCGTTGATATACGGAAAGACATAGACGTCAGCCGCTTTGAGCTTTTCAAGCCCAGCGCGAAACTCGTCGCGCGCCGGTAGAAAATGAGGATAATTAATATTAAAAGGAATCTCGTGCCAATTGTAGACCTGATAACCAACCGGGGTTCCTAGGCGCTCCTTGAGTTTAATGGGGGCGTCAACCCAATAATCCTTACCGTAGCGCTCGGAGACAGTCGCCAAGGTCATGGGGCGCGCGTCTCGTTGCTTTTCCGAATTGGGAATATAATCGCAAATCCAGAACGGAATCTCTTTAAAGCGTTGAGCCGTGTCAGGTCGCCCCTTTACGGGCGTCCACTTCGCATGACTAAGAACGAAGGACTTATAGATCATGGTCGCGTCGTACCAATCTCCGTCGAAGACCTGCCATCGCATTTCCCCGGCTAACGCGAACGAATTCGCGCGCGTCCCAGCGCCGATCGCCGGGAAGACCGCTTTCAGAATCGCCTGCTGAGCGCCAGCCGGCGCTAGAATCGAGAAGTTCTTCATAGCGCCGTCTGGGTCGTGAACGCCGAGATAGAGCCCCTGCCGTTCGCCCCAGTATGCAAAGTACTGCATGGAGGCGACGTGTCCAGGATAGCTGTACGCCGCTTGAAATCCGTAGGTTCCAACGTCTATGAGCGCCCTTCCTGAACGATCTGGCACAAAGAGCGAGACGACTTTCCCTTGCGCCTTCGGCACAGGATAAGTCGCGTCGAGTACGGTAAATTCGTCGGAGTCGTTTGCAATTTTAACGCGCCATGACGCGCCTAGTTCGTCGAAGCGCGCGGTAACAATTACCGCGAGCTTGTCGCACGGCGCAGGATCAAGGAAGGTCATTTCCAAGATATCGTCGTAACGTCGCGCGCGTACGACTCGCCATCCTTCTTCCGAGGTAATTTCAGAAACATCGCCGTTTTTATCGGCAACGCGTATTCTGAAGATTTCAGAGGGCAGAATCTCAAATTCACCGAACCGTCCGTCGTGAAATCGAGCGCCAGAATCGTTCGTTTCGAGCGCTAGACGCCATAAGTCTTTCTCTATGGTAAGAAGTTTCGCGTCGTTTTCCGCGCGCGCCGTTAAAGTTGTCGCGCTCACAATAGTCGCAACGGCGACCAAGAGCGCACATTTCACCAATGAATTCATCTTGCTCGTCTCCGAAATTCTAGGCTCCTTGTCGAGTCTTTCGTCAATCGTCGCGATCACGTTCGAGCGCGCGACGTCGAGAGTCAGTATAGGAATAATTGCGTCGGCGTCAAGAGTTTTGTCCGTTAGCGTCGCGGTCTCGTAAAAATAACAATACGCGCGACAACCTTACGGTCGTCGCGCGTATCGTAGTCGACGTTGTCGCTCATTGAGACGCGCCCCCTCGACGTTCTTTCAGAGCTTCGCGGTCGACTTCCGCCTTTCATGTCCCACAAGACTTCGCTCGCGCGGCGCCGAATCAGCCACGAGAACGATTTTCGTCGGAAGTTATTTATGCCGCCAAGTCGGACTCTTGCGCTTACTTCGCGTCGTCGTTATTCTTTTGAGCGCGGTACTCTTCCAGGGCTTCATTAACAAGCGCGTCGGCGTTCTCAGGCTCGACGCTATTGTCAGCGCGATTAATAAGGGCTTCTAGCGAGTCAACAGGGTCGGACTTAAAATTCGCGTTATAATCAAACGCTTCCGAGAGGTTATTGATCAGGATCTTGCAATCTTCGGAAATTTCTTTCGCTTGAATAATGTTGACGTTTGAGTCGATCATTGCGAGCGCGTTGTTATTCTGATCGATCATGTGAATGAGTCTCGCTTTTTCCTTATCGGCGACGTCGCGTAGCGCGGTGAAGTTAGCGACGGCGTCGCTCGCCGCTTTGCGTTGCGTCACGATCACGCCTATTTGCGCGCGCAACTGGCTTTCGTCGTATTTCCCGTCGTATAGTTCGACGGGGAACTCACCCTTTTCGAGCGCGGCGAGCATATCGTCGAGAATCGGTTTACTACGTTCAAGAATCGTCTGCCGCTTTTCGATATCAAGTTGTAATTTCGCGCTCGATTTCGAGAGCTTATTGCGTTGCTCTTCGTACTGCTTCACGCCTTCCTTTAGGCGCTGTTCAACAAATCTGGCATACTCAGCACGATGTTCCAACCGGAACTCTTCCGGCCAGTTGCCTGTCTGAGTGTAGTAGAACCCCTTAATGGAACCAACGGCGTCGCCGACATTCTTCGGTACGGATTTACCGGAACGCCCCAAAGCATAGCAGGTAGCGGCAATAACGACAACGAGAGCGACAATAGCGAAATTTTTCATGGTTATTCTTCCTTTGATCTAGGAGTGTGATTGGCAGAATTGACGATCGCGTCTTTTAACGCGTTCTTTGCCACTATAGAGTGGACGCACGGCTTTTTTTGGAAAGTTTCTTGTCGAAAAGTTATTTTTTCGCCGACGTCGTGCCATACAATACGGGTCATAAGATTGATTTCGCGGCATTCCTCGCACGCGCGTTCCGGCAAGGAAGGATACTTTAACTTGCCGGAACGGCGTGGGGACGCGCTACTAGCGAAGCGCGTTATTCAACGGAGTTTTCAGGTTCGGCGCTATTCTTTTTAGCGCGATACTCTTGGAGGAGTTGCTCTACGCTCGCGTCGTCGGGATCAGCGCCTGTTGTTTGTTCACTTTCGGCGCGTTTGATCAGCGTGTCGAGCGATCCTACGGGATCGGTCGCTGCGTATTGAACGTCGGCGTCAAAAGCGTCCGCGAGATCTTCGATGAGGCGTCGACTCTCTTCGTTCGCCTTTCGCGCTTCGAAGAGCGTGCGATTGTGCTCGATCATGGCGATCTGATCTTCATTCTCGGTAATCCTCGAAATGAGGTTCCTGCTCTCCTGCTCCATCATTTTACGCGCCTTTGTAAACTCTTCGATCGCCTTCTGGCACGCCTCTTGCTCGCGCTTCAGCACGACGACCTGCGAACGAAGCTGCGCTTCGTCGTATTTGACGCCAAAGACGTCAGTCGGAAACTCGCCTTTATCGAGCGCGGCGAGCATTTGGTCAAGTAGCGCGCCGCTCTTGGCGAGTCGCGATTGACGATCTTCGAGTTCGTTCTGCAGTTGCGTCGTCTGTTCAGCAAGGGTCTTGCGTCGAGTCTGCGCGTCCGCGATTCCGCCGCGCAATCGTTTCTCAACAAATTTCGAGTACCCCGCCGGGTCTTTCTGACGCCGCGCTTCCGACCAATTGCCGTTCTGCGTAACGTCCGCAACGAAGTCGTTCGCCGCCTTACCTTGAAAATACACGCCATACGCGACGCCAGCCGCGATCAAAACCAAAACGGCAAAGATGATCTTCTTCATAATCGTAGTTCCTTATTCTTGGGGTAATGGTTATTTTGAATTCTGTTATTTGTCAGGAGAAGAATCTTGTTTTCTTGTTATCTACAACTCAATCCGAACGCAGGGTCTTTAATTTGAACCCTTTGCTCATATAGAGAAATCGCAGGAGGTTTTTGAATAAAAAAAATAGAAAAGTTGATTTTCTACCAAATCGTATGAACGTCGGTTTACGTACTTTTTTACCTGACGAGAAAGAGACAGCCTCGGGACGAAGATATAAAAACGCGCGGCGGTCGCACAACCGCCGCGCGCCCTTCATTGAAACCGACCCGACGAATGAATAACGCGTCCCCACGCATTTGCGTTTCATTTGCCGGAATCGGCTCCAACTAAGAAGTGAAGCTATTCTCGCCGTCCTTGCAAGACTAGTTGATATACAATTCAATCGCCTTGTCTTCACTCGCGGGCTCCTCCGCGACAGGCTCGGAAGTCGGTTCATCAGCCGCAGGCTCTTCCGCAACAGGTTCGGACGCAGGTTCTTCAGCCGCAGGCTCCTCCACAACAGGTTCGGACGCAGGTTCTTCAGTCGCAGGCTCCTTCACGACAGGTTCGGACGCAGGTTCTTCAGCCGCAGGCTCCTCCACGACAGGTTCGGACGCGAGTTCTTCAGCCGCAGGCTCCTCCACGACAGGTTCGGAAGCGGGTTCTTCAGTCGCAGACTCTTCCGCGACAGGTTCGGACGCGGGTTCTTCAGCCACAGGCTCTTCCGCAACAGGTTCGGACGCAGGTTCTTCAGCCGCAGGCTCCTCCACGACAGGTTCGGAAGCGGGTTCTTCAGCCGCAGGCTCCTCAGCGACAGGCTCTGACGCGGATCCTTCGGTCGCAGGCTCCTCAGCGACAGACTCGTCCGCCGGTTCTTCGGTCGCTGGTTCTTCCGCGACGTTATCTTGCGCTTCCGCCTCTTTTCTAGCGCGATATTCTTCTAGCGCTTCGTCTACAAGCGCGTCGCTTTCCGTTTGCGCGTCGTCTAGCGCCGCATTTTGTTCAGCGCGTTCGATGAGCGTTTTGAGCGATCCGACGGGATCGGAATCGTCGTACGTTTTATTCGCCTTGAACGCCGAATTCATGTCGGCGATTAGAGCGGAGAGTTCCTCGGTCATTTTGCCAGCCTTGAAGATTTCGCGTTTGGCGTCGATCATAGCGAGCTCGTCGCGATTTGCAGTAAGCATCGCAATGTTGGCTTCCTTGGCTTTCAGGCACTGTTTGCGTACGTTCTCGAACTCGGCGATCGCTTTGCGCGCGGCTTTCTGTTCGTTCACAATCACGTTGATTTGCGATCGAAGTTGATCCTTGTCGTACTGTCGACCTAGAACTTTCGCCGGAAACGCGTCGGCGTCGAGCGCCGCGAGGAACGCGTCCATAATGGGCTCGCTCTTCGCGAGATCGGCGCGGCGCGATTCGAGATTCTGCTGAACGCGCGCGCTCTCGTCGGCAATTTGCTGGCTCTCAGCTTCCAACTGCTCAATTTTCGACTTGCATTGCTTTTCAATGAAGGCGGAATACCCGTCCGGATCACGCGCGATCGCTTCCTGCGTCCATTGTCCGCCAGGCGCAGGCTTACCATTCTTCGCAATGAACCCGATCGCAATTCCAATAACCGCAATCGCGGCGACGCCGAGTAGTAACTTTTTCATATTTCAAATCCCCTTAAAACTCAAATTACCGTCTATCGTTCGAGCGCCAACTTAACGCCCTTTTGCACTTACAGAGGCGGAATCTGGCGTTTTTGACAAAAAAGTCGGGAAATATTTCATAGCGCGCTAATCGGTTATAGGTCAGTCGGCGGCGTAATCGCGACGTCCAGATCCTCTAATTGCCGTTGAACGTCCTCAGACAAGCCTTGACGATACTCTTCGGGCAAATTCGTGAGAATATCCTTAGCCTCTTTAAAACGCTCCTGGTCGCCTTGCGCTATGATCGCGATCGCCTTATTGAATTTCGCGTCATAGTCCGGAGTCGTTCCGTCTTCGAACGACTCTTCTGCGGCTTGGAAGGACTTCTCGGCTTCAACGTAGTTCCCATGTTCAAAGTTGATCAGCCCTAGCAGAAGTTTTCCATACCCGTTCGACCGCTCTTCCTCCGGCAAGGACTCGTAAGCATTCTGAGCGGCGCTCGGCTTATTATTCTCCAGTTCCGCAACGACGCGCTTCATTAGCTCGGACCCGGTATCCTCAAGGTCGACCTTGGGAGTTTCTTCGCGCATAGAATCTTCGACAGGCTCAGAGTTAGCTAGAATTCCCTTGGAAAAACCGGCAAGATTGCCGGAGGATTTGAGGCTGTAACTACCGTTGAGATTGAAATCGAAACGGGAAAGGTTCAGCGAGCCGAATTCCGGACGTTCCGACGTACCTTGGCGCGCTCCGTGGTTTGGAGTCGCAACGTCTTCCGGTATGCCTGTCGTGTGGTAGAAGTCTTCCGGCGCGGGACTAAAGTAGACTCCTGCGACGATCATGAGAACGGCGGCAGACGCGATCAACGGGGTCGCTCGGGAAAGGAACGACTTCTTGACGGCATTCGTAGATTCTACGCGAGCAACGGTAGCAACCTTTTGACTTTCTACTTCGCTCTCTTCTTCGTCTTCTTCTTCGTCGTCAAAGAGTCCCAATTCGCACATATCGAGATATATTTCACGCGCGTCGTCGTCGGTCATGAGTTCGTTCGCGAATTCGCGCCGTTCGTCGTCGGTAACGACTCCCGATTCGAGGCGCTCGAGGAACTCAGGATTATCGATCATTCGACCGCCGTCGCGCAATTCCGCGTTCTCACGCGTTGCTTTCGTGTTAATATTGTTATTTGTCATGATTAAACCTCCTCGCCGCTCCGCTGTTGCGCGCAAGCGACGCGCGTTGACGTTTGTTTCTCAGGTGAAATTACGCAGCGCAATTCCTTTCTACTTTTGAACTGAAACGTTCGACTCGGGGGCGAACGCGCTTGAAACGATTTGAATTAAAGACGCCGAGAAGTTTATCAGCGCGTTTGCGCTTACTTCTTCGGCAACGAGATTGGTCTGGTACTCGAAAAGCCGCTTAATCGCCTTCTTATGCGCGTCGACGAGCCTTTCCATTTCTTTAAGGGATCGACTGAACGCCACTCCGGCGCCTTTGAGCTCGCTCGTGTGGAACTCAGCGATTCGTGTTATCGGTCGACCCGCTCCTTGGTTCAGAATGCGCTTGAACCGAAGTCCGATCGCCAGCCGCAACTCAGGCGGCAACGCGTCGAAGTCCTCGCGAAACCGTTTCAGATAGTGTTCAACGACCTCGCGATCCTCGTCGGTAAGATCGGGCTTGACGCTAGGTTCAAGTTGCAACTCGTCGTCGTCTCCATCGGAACCTGGTCGAGCGCCACGCGTCGGCGCGATCGGCGCGTCCTGTAGCAATCGTCTTCGACATTCCGACAAGAAGGCGCGCGCGCACCAATGTTGCAATCCCGCGAGTCCCAGGAACGTGCGCCGAATCAGCTTCATAAAGACGTAGTAGACGCACGAAGTGAATTCACTGTTGTTTCGATATCCGTCGTCTTTATCGCTCCCAAATTTCGATTCGTCAATCCGGCTATTCTTTAGGGTCGTCCATAAATATCCTGCGAATCGTTCGAGGAATCGCTTGGCAAATAGCTCCTGGTTCTGGTAACACAGATCGACGTATACGATATCGTCGATAGGATCGTCATAGCTCGGCTCTCGATTCGGATCGCCCTTTAACGTCGATTCCTTAAACTTCTCGTACGGAGGTTGCCCGACGCTGTTGAACGTCCTGCCAAACTTGAGATTTTCAAGCGTGACTTCGTCGAGATCAGGATAGTCGTCCAAATTAAAGGCAGAGCCTTGCTCGCGACACTGCTGTTCGAGGAAACCCTCGCGCAAAGCCCAGTGGTAGCACCATGCGTTGACAATCTGACGCGCTGTTAAGTCGTCTTCGGTCAACTCGCGATTCAAACTTCCACCGTGTTGAGCGGCGCGTTCAACGTATAATTGCGAGACTCTCTCGAGAACCTTACGGGCTAGCTCGTCGCGGCTGAGCGTCCTACCGGACGCGTCCTTTTCATATTTAGAGTCTCGCGGAAACCATTTTTCGAGGTAAAAGTTAAACTCTCGACACTTTTTCCCGAGCTCTCTTAAAAACTGGGTCGCCGTTAGCGTGGGGGGTTTTAGCATTTCCAATTTCTCCGAGTGTCAATTCGTGCACAAAACAGTAGCGTCGAGCGAAAGGTTCGTTAGACCTTTTGCCAACGCTAGCCATATAGAGCGCGACTGCCGACTTTTTATGAAAAAAAAGTTAAAAACCCTTCCTTTCATTCGACTCTTTCAACGAACGACTCGGTAAAACACGAGTAAAAAGCAACGAAACTTTTTTAAAAAACTTTCTCGGCGCCAAGTTCCGTTAAGAACTCGGCGCCGAGTCGAAAAACGCTCACACTCGATACAATTGCGCTAGTCGTTACAATCGCCCGTCCGGAACTCGACGTTCTTAAACGCAACGCGAACGAGCGCGCAGAATCAACACAACTTATTTATACTCTCTCGTTCGCAAATAGCAAGGAGTCGCTAAGGCGGCGCTATTCCACGACAATTACGCGCGTCGTTGGCGCGTCGGTCGGAAAGGTAGCGCTTTTCGTCTGATCGGGCTTCACAATAGCGCTCGCTTCGCGTTGCGCGGTTCCAATGAGTACGAAGGGCGCCCAGTAATGCGGCGCGCTCCAGTTTTTCGCGCTCTTTACGGCTCGTTTCGCTTGTTTGAGCGCAGTCGCGTAGTCGGTCTCGCCTTTGAGGAACGCGTCGAAGAAGTCGGCGATAAGCGCGGAAGTCGACTCGTCGCTCACGGACCAATCGGACGCGATTACGTTCGCCGCGCCAGACGCGAGCGCGCCGCGGCATAGCGTCCAGGAGCCTTCCCCGTTCTGCGATTCGCCGCGGTTCGTCTCGCACGCGCTTAGCGTCGCGCAGTCGCACCCTGTCAGGTCGAGCGTGAAGAGTTCCGCGAGCGTGAGGAAGCCGTCGTTTGCAACGTTGCCGTCCGGACCTTTGGTGAGCGCCAATTTACAGTCCATTCCCCCGTCCTTATTTTCTACGAGTCCGTGGCACGCGAAGTGAACGAACGATTTCCCCTGCAAATTCTCGCGCACATTGAGCTCGGTCGCGTCCCGTTGCAAGAACTTATCGCACGCGACGCCCGATTCCTCGCACTTCTCCGCGACCAAATTCACCTCCGTCTCCGAACTTGGCAGCGGCTTAAGTTGCGGATCAGAGTATTCAGGATTCCCGACCGAGAGCGTCGCGCCTTTGTTCGCGACGCGCGCTTTCTCCTTCAGCTGGCAATAGACCGAGATCGAGGGCGCATAGAAGAAGACGGTCTCTTCATCGATCAGGTACTTTGGTTCGCGACCTGAAAGATCGGTAACGAGCATTTCAAACGGCAACTGCGATAGTACGCCGTCGGGAACGACGAGCGTATAGGTTCCGGCTTCCGTCGTCTGCACGGCGCTACGAATCGCGTCGTCCGGACATAGAATCTCCCATAGCGCGAGCGCGGTATATGCGAGTGGAACGATCTCTTGCGCTCTTATAAAATCGAAGAGTCCTTCCGTTTCCGTCGTTCCGAAAATCTTAACCAGTTTGTCGCCGGTCAAAGCTCCTTCCTCGACCTCGATCCCATATTTAGCCAAGCTCTCGGCTTGCTCGGCGCTAATCGTTAACTTAACGACGCGCGGAGTATTGAAGTCGCGCCCGTACGCGAAAAGGAAACTTTCGTTCTCACCTATCATGTACTCGCACACGAGCGTCTTATTGCGCGCGAACTCGGCGGCGACGGAGGCGAAGTTGTATCGTCCAGACCCGTCGTTCTCTTCGCGCTCGATGAATTCGCGGTACGCCGGACTGGCGTTTTTCACGTCGTTGTAAGCGTTCGTCGCGCGCGTTTGAGCGTCGTCGAACGCCGCTTGCAGTTTCTGAATCGTTTCCTCGTCTGCGGCGTCCCGAGTAGCGCGTACTAATTCGAGTTTCGCGCGCCGCGCCGCCTCTTCGCTCGCGCGCAATTCAGATTCGTAATGCGCTCTCTCGTCGGACGCCATACCGTCGGTCAGTCCGATCCGCGAACTCTTCATAATATCGAGGAACCCTTGCGCGCGCGAAACCTCCATGACGTTAAATAGCGCGGCGTAGAGCGAACCTTGCTCGTTCTTCGGCGCGGCGGCGAGCTCGTCGTAGAGCCAGGACGCTTTCGTTACGTACAGGTAATAGTACGACGCAAACTGCGCGGCGCGGTCGCGATCAACGACGCTAACGACGCGACGAATAGCGCGCGCGCGAGCGATCGCGTCGTCTAGAAACGCGCGCGCGTCCTCGAGCCGACCTTGCGCGCGCGCCAGACGCGCTTGACCGTATAGCAAGTCGACCCATAGCGCGTTCGCCGCGCGAATCTCGCCGTACTTGTCTTCCGTCGCCGCGAAATCTTTCGCCGCGTCCTCTAGTCGTCCCTGCGCGAGCGCGATCTCGCCCGAAAGGCAGGTAACGAGCCCTTCGTACTGTAAATTCGCGTTCTCCTGCAGCGCCAGAATTCGTTGCGCTTCCGCCGCGTCTCGGCTCGCTTGCTCTATTCTCGCGTCGTCCTTAGCGCTTAGTCCGGCGCTTGCGCGTAAACGCAGCGTCTCGATCATAAAGGTCTTCTCGCCGTATCCGTTCTCTTGAATCGTCTCGACGTTTGCGTCGTATAGCGCAAACGCTTCGTCGAACTTACCTTGCTTGAGCGCCATCGCGGCGCGAATATTATTTTCAAAGACGATCTGTAGGTTAAAGATCCGATCCCAGGTAGCTTCGCGTTCAGCCTTCTCCTCGTCGTTGAGCCATACCACGTTGTTGTTCTCGCGAATGAACGGCTTCTTGGTCTCGGAATCAATGTAATATGCGGCGGATTCGAAGAGCGGGTTCTTGCCAAATACGCGCGCGCGATCCGTCTTGCGCAAGTAGTCGAAGGTCGCGCGTTTCATATCCTGCGCCGCTTGCAGTTCCTTCTCGGCGGCTTCGTAGCGCAGACAGCGACTATGAATCTGCGCGAGTCGAATGTGGTTTGCCACCTGCTTGCCGAACGCCCATTCGAACTGTCGAACGCGCTTCTCGGCGCTCGATTTCTCGCTCTCATACTGCGTCGCATAGACCCATTTGTTGTTGACCATGACGTACTGACGGGACTGATCGTATTGCAGTTGCGCATTCTTGGGATAGCGCGCGTTGAAGTCGGTCAGCGTCGCGTAATATTGTGGCAGTTTGGCAAAGACGGCGTTCGCTTCTTCCAGATCGCGTTGCGCGTCGTAATCGCGTCCTTCAAAGAAGGAAGCGAGCGCGCGATTCGAGGTCATTTCCGCAATGAGTAGTCGCGCTTCTTCGGATTCGACCTTAACGGCGCGGTATCCCTTTAAACACGAGTCAATGTGCGCGCGCGCGTCGGCGAAGCGGAATTGCGTTAAATAGAAACGCGCGAGATATTCGTCGCTCGAGTAGAGCGCGACCTTTGCCATTTGCGCTAAATTCGGCGAGGTTACGCTCTTACGTATCGCGCGCGCTTCCTGGAAATTTTCGAGCGCGCGTTCGGCGTCCCCGCTTATCATGGCGCGAATCGCGAAATTATCGAGCCAGTTCGCATACTGCAACGGCGCTTGGCTTTCGAGGTACGCGCGCGCGTTCTCCTTCGCGCGAGTAAGGTAGGCTTCTCCTATTTGTCGCGTCTCGCTATGCTTTCCGAGCTCAAAGCCATAACGCGCCAGGACAAGTTGCGCGACGACGCTACGGCGATAATCGACGTTCTGCCCATAACCGTTCGCCGCGCGGACGGCGTCCGTTGAGTTAGCAACTTCTGCAACGACGGCGGCGCGCTCCTTGAGTTCGTCCAGAGACGCTTTGTCGACCGCCCAAAAGAGGGACGCGATCAGTTCGCCTTGCGCGGACTTCTCGAGCGTCTCGAACTGCGGGTTGACTCGCTTAGCGAGCTTAACGACGAAGGCGCCCTTCATTTGATCTTGAACGCTTTGCGTATCATTCGGATATAGCTTGTTGAGCTGATGAGCGCGCGCAAACTGCGTCTTATAGAGGGCCGTCATTTCATAAAGATTGACATTGACGCCCGAAGCGGATTCTTCTGGCGAGAAATTAATCTCGTCCGCGACCGGACTGCCGCTGTAGCCGTAGTATGAGTCGTCGCCGTAATATCCGTATCCCGCGCTCGCGTAATCTTGCGCCATACTGATATAACTCCCGGCGTACGGAATCGCGCTAAAATTGCCGCTCGCAATCTCCTGCGCCATATTGATATATCCTCCGGCATAGGGAATCGCGCCGAAATTGCCGCTTGCAATCTCTTGCGCCATGGTGATATAACTTCCGGCGTATGGAATCGCGCCCAAGTTTCCTTCAGCAACGTTACGCGCCATGTCGATATAGGGTCCCGCATAGGGAATCGCGCTTAAAAAGTCCCATTGCGCGAAAAGATTGCCGCACGAGAGACCTGCGCTTAGAAGCGCGACGGGAGCAACTATGCGTTTGGAAAATGATTTCTTTGATCGTTTCATAATTTTCCTTTTAGTATATGAAAAGAATAACCTCAAATTAATAAGATTGGTAAAAATTACCGTTCAGTTTTGCTGTCGTAAAATATGGTATACTTTGCAACGAGTTCGCCGCGAATAACTTTTTTGGACGTTAGATTAACACGACCTATCTTTCCGGCGTCGACGCCAGACCCGCGTTCATCCCCACCCCAGACGAGAATCGTAATGCATCCCGTCTGATCGCCGTACGTCGTTCTCGCGCCGTTGTTCGGATTCGTTTCAAGATCGACGATTCGAAAACTTCCGAATTCGCTTTTATCTCGAATTGTAAATCCCTTGATTAGCGTCGGCTTCTTCGGATCAAGAAACCACAATCCAGCGCTTTTATATTCCTCGCGTCGCGGACCAAGTCGTCCTTCGTTCCCCTCGCCTTCCGAAGAGTTAAAGAGCGTGTCGCGTCCGTCGACGAGCACGCTTATCAACGCGTTTTGCTCTTGCGTGTTTTCAATTTTGATTGCAAACTCCGTTCCCACATTGAGCTCAAAACGCGCTTCGCCATTTGAAAAGGTTACCTCATCCTCGCGCTCATAATTGCGTGCGACGTCGGCGTTCTCGTTGTAACGGCGCGTTAAGAAAGAGACTTTACAAAAGGCGTCGTGAGATTCCAACGGATGGTTCTCCACCCGCGCGTCAGCATAGGTTACCATTGCCGCAACGCTTGCCGCTTCTTGGCGTATCTCTTCTCTCACGCCAAAATTCGGTTCTCTGCCCTCTCTTTCAACGTAGTCCGCAGTCGCGACTTCTTCGTACTTTTCCTGTATTTCTCGCTTTTTCTCGTCGTCTTCGGTATTCCTAGGCTTTTGCTGAAAGCTATCCCCTAACGACGCGAGATCGTCGGCGCTCAGTAGCGTCGCGCAATGAATGGAACCAAACTCTTCCCCGGATTCTAGATCGACGCACGACATTTGCAGGTTCGCGACCGCAGTTTCTGAACCGCGCGATATTCTACCGGCGACGAGCGCGCAAGACCCAGAACCAGCGGTCGTCTCGATTTTCATTCCTTTTAGCACGGCGTCGTTTACTTTTGACGACGAGAGCGTTCCAACCTCTAATCCGGTCAACATCTCCATTGCGCGGTCATAAGCGATAACGCCGCCCAACTCGTCTTTCTTCGCACGATCTTTATATGCGTTGGTGATATTCTTAGCTAATCGTTTAGGAAAATCGCCGCCTTGGCGATCGATTTCATTATCGTCGTCGCCGAAACTGAACTCGGGCACGCCCAGCTTGAGGGCTCGATTACGCTCTTTGATCTCCCATGCAAGAAGCTCGGCAATTTCGGTAATACGCGTCTTCATCTCGCTCGGCAAGGGTTTGAAAGTTAGGGACTCGTTCGCCGTTGAGTTGGATAGTTGCGGCGATTGCCCCGTGATTTTCAGCGTTACGTATTCTTCTAACTCTTCGAGAGTAATTTCGCCGTCGAAGTTATCGTCAGCGTAGCCTCGCAGAGCGTAAAGTAGCCAGAAGGTAAAGACGGAGTGGTTCTTCTCCGGCAACATATGACTCAATTCTTTGCCTTGCGAACTTGCGAAGATCGTTACGTTCTTTGCTTTTTTAAAGACGTCGGCAACTTCGGACGAGGTCGCAAGAGGTAGAGATTCGTCCGCGTCCCGTTCGCCGAGCGCGCCGGAATGGCAGCAGTCGAGGAGAAGGAGTTTCGAACTCGCAGCGCTCGAATTAAAGCTGTCCCGCAACGTCGCCATCGGATAAGCCGCTTCCTCGATATTATCCGCGCGACCATTCACCCCTTTGATATTACTGAACGCATAGTGAACGTTCTTATCGTTGTCGAGTACCCCGTGCCCGGTAAGGTAGACGACGGCGTCGTCTCCAGACCGGAGCGTCTTGACCCAGTCGTTGAATTTCCTTTCAAAGGAATCGCGCGCGCTCGTCTTAGGATTATCCTCGCCGTCCGAGGCGGTATTGGCGAAGAGCACGACTTCGTAGCCCATTCGTGCGCTTAATACGTCCGCTAACTTCTGCGCGTCGTTATCGACGCCTTCTAACGAATTGACGTTTTCATAATCTCGAACGTAGGCGATAAACGCCTTTTTATGGCTCGCCGTATCTGCGCCTCGAGCAATTGCGCCGCACCCAACGAGCGCGCTAAGAAATACGCCGAATAGCGTCAGAGCGAGATACGTTCGTTTACAATCGCTTGTTTTCATTAAGTTTCCTCTTATGTATTTTGTCCGTGCAAGAGCGCATAACAAAAAACGCGACGCGCGTCGACGCGCTCGTTATTAGCGCGGACGCGCGTCAAAAACAGATTTACTTGGTAATGACGAGCGAAGCCACCGATCCTTGAGAATTACTGAACTCGAACTCGACTCGTTTGAGCGCGTCAAATTCCAAGGCTTTATTCGTACTGGAGCCGCTCGAATTATTTTGCCCCATAAACTTGGATTTGCCTCTATTGTTATAGACGCGCGTTACGTTAAAGCTCGTAACGCTCGATTCACCGCGCGCGCCCCCGCCTGACGCGTAGCCTTGAGTAATTTCAATCGAATTGGCGTCAACGTCCATGACAACGCTATCTGCATTGTCGTCAAAGAAACGAACCCTGCAACTCCCGCCGGCAAGATTCAAAGCAAAGCCAACATTGAACTCGCCGTCGCACAACTCGAACCCTTCCAGAATCTGCTTGCCAGAGCCGTTGTCCTTCCATAAAGCGCGCTTGGCGTCGACGCTCAGATCATAAACGACGCCCTGCGTCGACTCTAGGCGCGGCTTGGTATTCGGCTTCGTCGTTCCGCCGGGCTGCACGCCGGGATCGACGGCGATCTCTACGTTGTTCCCAGAATTGTTACTCCCAGGCTTAGCCGGCGTCTCTGGATCGTCGAAGACTAATTCGACGTAGCCGTCTTCTGTGTCGCGATTAGGCTGAGTCGGGGGCGCCGGGGTCGGTTCTACGGGAGGTATTATAGCGCCAATCGGGACAACTTCGAAATTACTCGACTGTAACATGGAAAATCGCACTGTTTGCCCTACGCGCATTCTGCGCACAGTAAAGAAATTTTGCGACTTCTCGTCGACGTACATTTGGAGTTCAAGAATGGAGACGGCGCCATTATGATTGTAGTCCGCTTTACCTGACAGCGCTTCGACGAGATAGTAGGTAAAGACGCCATGCCCTAGATCGGGATTCTCGAGACTCGTTTCACCTTGACTGCAACTCTGTAATAGCGCAATGTCGACCGCCTTCGCCGAGGTTATCGTTACCGAACGCGCTTGGTTCTCTTCTGCATTGACGTCGATCGCAATCGGCATATCGCGAGTAGCGCCGTCGTCGAGCGTCGCAATATTGCGCTTGAGGTCGGGAATATTGCGGCACGCGTCGACAACGAAGAGCTTTCGCTTCGCCTTGCAAGCGCCAAGCGTCTCGAAGACGGCGTCGACCGCAACACCGGTTTTCGCAACGTCCGACACTTTAAGATCGCGAGGGCATAAGTATGACGCGTTCGTCGACGGTAGCGTTAGCCCGTGTCCGGAGTACGCAATAAACACAACGTCGTTTTCTTTCGCCTTCGCGCAGATCATCTCGACCTTATCGAGGATATTCTTTCTCGTCGGCTGATTCGCGACGTCTTGCGCGGAAGTGTCGAGCGTAATGATTTGGTCGTATTCAGCGCGCTTGAGCGTATCCGCGAGCGCGGCGACGTCCTTAGCGCAGTATCTCAGTTGGGTGAGATTCTTATCGTCGTACGCGTCTATTCCAATAAGAACGGCGTACCTCTTGCCGCCGCTCTCGGCGCCGTCCGCGCGCGGCGCTACGAATTCGGTCGCGAAGAACGCAAGCGCCAGCGACGCTAGACTCACAAACTTTGAATACCGCAGCGTATGTTTCATCTCGTGTTTCTCCTTAATGAACCTCCATGGTCAATAGAATAGCGTTGCGTCGATCGTTCGGCGCTAGTTGAATCGCGCCTCGTTCTTACGGCGTATTCGGTTACAATATGCGTCGTCCAGAATTCCAACGCGACAATCGCCGAATCAATCGCTAGACTCGTTGCAAGATAATTGATTCGGCGATCTTGATCCTTCACGACGTCTTGTCGTTGCGGGCGCGCTAGTCTACCAGCTTGACAATCTGCAACGCCGAGAGCCCGACTTTATTACTACTCGCTTCAAATTCGACCGACGCCAGATCGCCGAATTGCGGCGCCGATATTGTCAAAGGCGTACTGTAGAAACCGGTCATGACCAGGGTAAAGACGTCGCCTTTGCGCGTTACGTTGAAGGAGGCGACCACTAACTCTGGCAAATATTCTTTCTTTACTTCTTTTCCTAAGCTATAATAAACTTCATTGCTTACAAATCTAATCGGTATAGTAATTGCGTTCCCTTGTCTATCTTTAAGCACAATATTTGTTTTTGTATAGACGTTATCAGCAAACAGATTAAACGCAACAGAAAAACTTCCTTTAAAATTCAGGTTTGATAGTTGTGCATTTTGAGCGGCGTTTTCAGCATTCGCACGCAACACCTTTATATTGCCGAAATTCGAAACGAGCATTCCGTCTGTTCCGTTCCACCCATCCGGCTGATCACCCATTTCGACGTCTTCCAAGTCCATAACATAACGCAGGTTCGTATCCTGACGTTCGCGCGCCGACTTCGATTTCTTCGCCTCAACGCGAAGATCGGTAATCGCGAGCTCTGAACCGTTCGTTATAATTCGCGCGGCAACGAGTGTTCCAAATTGACCTTTTCGCGCGGTTACGATTTCTGAGTCATTTCCTTCGAGCTTGAAAGTGAAGTTTCCCTTTTCTGCATTTGTTCGTTCAAACACAAAAGTTCGGAACTGGTCTTGGGAATAGAACTTCTTTCTCTCTGCGTCGTCGAATTGATAATAAACCTCATTACTAATGTATTTTATTGATACAAGCAACTCCATTCCTTTTTCATCGACTAAAATGACTTTCATCATTCTATATGCGTCCTTCGCCGCAATCGTAATCGCAAACCTAAAATTCCCCGGTTGCTCAAACAAACCGACGAGATCAACTTCGGTCAGTCCTTCGCGACTGAGCTTGACGGCGGGTCGATCACCGTACATCGTAGTCGCGATATTCTCGGAAGCGGCTTTCCATCCATCTGGCAGATCGCCGACTTCGACGCCGTTGAAATTGAGCTGGTAGTTTCGCGCGCGAAAGGTCTTTTGCGGTTTCGGCGCCTCGCTATTCGTTCCGCTAGTCGTTTCGACCGCCATACCGCGATCTTCCTCCTGATGTGCGCGCGAACTCTCGCCGGAAAGTTGCGCGCGCGCCAACGCCGCCGTCTTCTGCCCAAACGCGTTTACCGACGTCATAGTCATTGCGACGCCGCACAGCGTCGAAAGAACGAATTTCGTATACTTCGTCATCATATCGCTCCTGTATAAGGTTCGTTTCATCTATCGGAACGCGCGCACGTCGCCCGCGCCTAAACGGGTAGCGCCGTTCTTTTGACCTTATAGAGAGCTCTTGCAGACTTTTCTCGCGAATTCGTCTGAAATATAGAAAATAAATTTCCCGAGCCCACGCAGACGTCGCGCAGACTCGGGAAAATTCGCATTACAACCTCTCGATCGGCTGAAAAATTTTTCTTCGCCTAGAAACTACTCCTGACTCGAACTCGACTCCTTCGGTTTGCGCAACTTAATCGTTAGCGCAGGATCAAAGCTGAAAGCATAATGAGGTCGCACCGTGGAATCGTCGATCTTGTCCGATCCCTTTTTGTCAGCGTCGCGCTTTTCGCTTTCATTCTCCGCGCGGCTCAGCTCCAATGTCGCGGTACGATCCGCAACGCTCTTCGCGAACTCCTCTACGGAGAGCGATATCTCGTCGCCGGCGGCGGCGGCAACCCGATTTTCCAACTCTTCAACGAGCTCCGACGTCATAACGCTCAACGAACCTATCCCGGGACGATAGAACGTCGGAGACGTCTGATCAGGAGAGCACGACGAAATTACCCCGCAATCGGGACGACCAAATGCGCGCACGCTACCGATCCCGAAATTGCGCCACGGGAATTTCTGATCGATCGCGCGTCCGCTATAGCAACAATCCAAAATAAAGAGCACGCGCCTTCCGGCAAGCCGATCAACCCAACTATTCATCCACTCGGTCGGGATCATCGTCTCGACCTTTCCTCCCTCCGCGTCGTACGGGACAAGGAAGAATTCGAGCGCTCCGTCCGCCGCAACGGCGTCGCTCTTTCCCTTCTCCTTCTCGTCGACAAGCGAAGCCATTGCGCCATGCCCCGACCAGTAGACAATAACCAAATCGCCGGGTCGTGTCTCGTCAGGGAGATACGAATTAAATAGGAACTCCACACGCGCGCGGGTCGCCTCGCGATTCGTGATCAGGATCGAACGCGAATTCTCCACGCAACCGAACTTCATGAGCGCGTCCCTTAATCGTCGACAGTCGTTCACGCACGCGCTCAATCGAGCAATCTTGTCGTCGACGTACTCGTTTATCCCAACGCCGACGAAATAGACGCGATCAGAACTGAGGTACTCCGCCGCCTCCTCACTATTAGGAAACGTATCGATGCGCGCGCGCCCTATTCCGTACTTTAACGCGCCGCGCGCCGCCTCGCGCGACGTCGCTTCCAAGAAGTCGGTAAAATTCGAGGGCGAAATTCTCGCTAGCGGACTTGTGAGATTAAGCGTGCGAAGCGTCGCGTTCGAGAGTTTCTCGGTCGTTACCAGCGCGAGCACATGCTCGGTTCCAAAGGGCGCGTCGACTCGTATCTGATGAGCGTCTGTCGGCGAAGGAACCTCTTTACGCGCGTTGCGCTTAATCGAATTGTCCGTATCCGCGTTGTAAGGATACAGACGGCGCAAATTGCCGTCCGCAAGGAGATAGAAAAGATACAGGTAGCCGTCCCGCTCGCTTTCCACTATGATCGACGCAAGATCGTCCTTAACGAAAACGCCGATCAAGCCCGAGGAGTCGCGCGGCGCAGAACTAGTGCGCACGGAAAAGGAGGACGACGGCAGGAACTTGTCCATAAGCTGAAAAGGGGACAGACTCTCTTTTCCGCCGCCGTCGTCAATAGCGCGAGTATGCGAGGAAAAAGCGCGCGCAAACCCGTCCGCAAGCTCAACGTCTTCGGCTTCAAATTCCGCGTCTTCCCCTCGAATCCCAGTAGTAGGCGGTTCAGGTTCGTCCCATTGCCCACGCGTCGCGCTCGCGCTGAATACGGCGCACGCAACCATTAGCCCAATTAAAAATAATCCGCATTTCCCGGTCGTCATGACTGCAACCAATTACCCTTTCGTCTGTCTTTAAACGACGTAAAGGAACGCCGCGCCAAAAACGCGACGTTCCGTATAAAAACGCCTCAAGGGCCAGCGTAAGGACTACTGCTGATTCTGCCCTGAGGTCTGCGCGCCGTCAGCCTCCTGAGCTTGCGCCTGAGGCTGACCTTGCGCGGTACTGTCGGGATTAATTATAAACTCTTTTAAGCCGGACGCCCACCATACGTGCTGCTCTTTTTGGAATTGCGAGTTCGCGGTCTCGTTCACGTCGGATTCGATCGCCTTAAAGAGCTTCTGAGCGTCGACGTTGCGATTAGCCGCGAGATAGTCGATCGCCTTCTTCGACATAATACTGAACTGCTTAGTATCGCGATCGACGAGCGAGACCTCCTCGTCGCTACTCGACGCCATGATCGCAATATTGTTCCCGCTGAGCGATTTCTGCATGGAGACGTCGGCCCAATTGAAAGACTTGTCGATCGCCGCGCCGCTGTAGCAGCAGTCGAAGATGTAGAATATCTCACGACCCGGCAGCAGGTACGACCATTGATTCAACGCGTCGCTCGTTATCATCCCGGAAGCGCTCATCTTCTCGTTCTCAACGCTTACCTCGGCGTCGTACGGCACAAAGCACATCTTGTCAGAAATCGTTGCGCCGTGCGAAGACCAGTGCACGATCAGACGGTCGCAAGGTCGCAATCGCGTCGGAAGGAAGGAACTGAAGAGGAATTTAATTCTCTCGGCGCTCGCGTCCTCGTTCGTTAGCAGTAGCGTATTGTTCTTCGTAATCGCGCCCTGCGCCTGCAACGTCTCCGCCATGCGCGTAACGTCGTTCACACAGCTCGGCAACGGCGTAATCGCGGCGCTCGCGTACTTGTCGATTCCGATTCCTACGAAATACGTCTGAGGATTCGAAAGGTATTTGTCCTTAGCCGCTTGAGTCTCGAAAACGCCCATTGCAATGCGGCAAGCGCCGTATCGGAACGGAGGTTCCATCCCGCGCGTAACCGGATATTCGACTAGCTTGCGATCGCCCGCGCGAAGGTATTGGCAGAACGTAGCAAACGCGGACGAATCCTTCGGCTTGGCGCTACTTTCGGTAAGGAAAAGGTTACGGAGCTCACCGGCGTTGAGACGATAGTTTGTTACAACTGCGAAAAGATATTCCGTGCCATAAGGGGGAATCGCTTCAATCCAGTCGCCTTGTTCGGGTATTCGAATGGCGCCGCCTTTACCAAGTTTAATACTATTATTAATCTCCTCAATACGCTTTCCAATTTCACCTTTAGCATTTTTCAAATCGTTCGGATAGAGTAAAGCAGGCTTTCCTACTGCGTTCTGGTAGAAGAGGTAAACAAACCCATCATGCTCGCTTGTAATATCAAAAGAGACACGATCATTTTTAACAAAGAGCGACTGCTCTTGAACTTGAACCATAACGTCCCGCTTCTCGTCGCGTTTGGAAAGATAGCTAGCAACTTTCACATTAAACGCGCTATTTGCCAAGAGATTAACGACTTGTGCGCGCGTATTAGAGTCGTCGACAGGCGTGTCGAGCGCGCGCGCATACTCGTCATACGCGCTTGTAAATTCCGACGAAAGATCGCGTTGCGAATCCTCATGTGAATCTGTTGCAACATCCATGTGCCGTGTAACTTCCAAGTGTCGCGTAGGGATTCCTTGTAAAGGCTCGCCAAGTTCAAAACACCTGGCGCTATCTCCGGCGTCAGCTTCATGGGATGGATCCACCTCGCTCGTCTGAGCGTCAGGCGCCACTCCAGGCATGCCTCTCGTCTGAGTCGTAATATCCCATTGCGCGTACGACGGCAAGTTAGAGAGCGCGGCAATAGTAGCAAGAAATGCAGCCGTAACAGCCGCCATTCGGGATTTGTGTATCTTTATCTGTCTTGACATGAGTATTCTCCGTTTTATTGCCATATCGTCATAGGATCGCAGACCGTCGCGCGAGGCGACGATCTGCAATTTCGACGAGAATAGGCGCGAATCGATATTGTTACGGATTAATGATAAACTCGCCCTCGGGCATTCCGCTAGCGGACCAGACGTGTTGCTTCATATTGTGCTGCTCAACGGAGATCTTCTCGACGTCGCTTTTGATTTTATCGCCTAATCCAAAGGCGTCTACTCCACGATGATTACGAATGTAGTCTGTTAATATTCCCGACATTAGGCTTTGATTTGGGTTCTCTTTATCAATGAGCGACACTTGATCGTCACTGCTGGATGCTACGATAGCCATATTCGTACCGCCCAACGCCTTCGCAAAGTTTGAAGCAACCCAATTGAAATTCTTATCAATAGCGCCTCCGGCATAGCAACAGTCTATAATATAGAGCGTTTTACGACCAGGGAGCAGGTAATGCCACCGATTAAGATCGTCGCTTGAAATAACCGAAGCGTATTTTAGTTTCACAGGAGCTTTACTTATGATCTCTGCGTTATACGGCACAAAGAACATTTTCTCGAAACCCTTCACGTTCATTGTTTGACCGTGCGAGGACCAGTGAACAATCAGACGATCACAAGGTCGCACAATACTGGGTAGGAAAACGCTAAACAGATATTTAATATGCTCGACGTCCGCCTCTTTATCGAAAAGGAAGATCGTCTCCGTCTCGCTTAGCGCATTTTGATCTTGGAGTACTTTTGCCAAGCCTCTGACGTCGTTTTTACAACCGGACAACTTTGAAATGTCGTTTAAATAGTCGTCTATTCCAATTCCAACAAAGTACGTCTTAGGATTCGCGAGATATTTTTGCTTTTCCTCTTCATTCTCACAGACGCGCATCTGCAAACGACAGACGCCATATTTAAACGTAGAATCAGGCTGTGATGTAGGAATAACAATGCTAGGCATTCCTGCAGAGGTTTTCCCTACTAGATCCTTCGTAAAGTTAACCATATCTGGGGAAGAGATTCCATCGAGACTTGCATCACGCTGAATTAACTCGCGCAACGCCTCAGACTTGATCTGCATATTCGTTACGACTGCCAATAAATACTCTGTGCCGGTAGGAGGTATTGCATGAATGAAATCCCCCTCGCCAGGAATAGTAATAAAGCCGCCGTTCTCAATCTTATTCTCTTTGCCATTGATCGCTTCGAGCTTCTTTCCAATCTCACCATCTTTATTTATAAGATCATTTGGATAAAGAAGGTGCGTTTTACCTTCGGCATTTTGATAAAAAAGATATGCGTAGTAAGACTCGCCTTTCGGAAGTTCGCACGAAATTTCGAAGGAGACATAATCGCCTACTACGAAAACTGTCTCTTCACCTCGTTTCTCATACTTTTTCTCACCGACCTCCACCGCTTTATATGAGGTCACTCGAGCGTTCAATGAACTCCCAGCAATCAACCTATTAACCTGAGCTCGAGAACCGGTGTTGTCTTTTTTTATCAGGTCTTCTTTGTATTCCTCAAACTCTTTGAGAAACATATCATGTAACGAATTTGATGAAGAACCAGGCGTAGAAATTGACCCTTTTGACGTTATCGCGATCAACTCACGAGATTGGCTCGTAGACGAACCACTTGCAGACATTTTCCGAGACCCGCCGGCGTCGAATGCTTTGGAATAGTTCCTCTCGGAAGAATTACAGGCGGCGAAGACCGCAATTGAGAGGGCGAACAGAACGAGCGTGGGGACAGCTCTTTTATTCAAGTATTTTCGTTTCATAGTACCACTCTTCTTTCTACTATCGAATAGATTTACGTTACTTGTTATCGTCGTTCTTCTTATTGTTCCGCAATTTTTCGAGGTCCTCTTGCGTTACGACGACGAACGCAACTTGATCCTGCGAGAATCCGCCTGTTGCTTCGACAAGCGCGCTAGCGAGCGCGTCGTTCGGCGACGCCTGAAGCGTCTCCGACTGCGCTTGAACTTGCATTTGCTGTTGGATAGGACTTTGCTGTTGCTGTACTGGAGTTTGTTGCTGTTGATCTTGCGCTTGTTGCGGTTGCGTTGGCGCCTGCTGCTGTTGAACGTTGTTTGCGCCGCGCAACCCCGGCGGGATGAGCGTTTTGCTCGCCTCCTGCGCCTGAGTTTGCGCCTGTGCGCGCTCCGGTAGGCTGATCGTCAGCGGCTTAGCGGTTACTAGCGCGCGAATTCGATATTCGCCGCGATTCTCCAGAGCCGCCGTCATTTCGATTTTGAAGTTCTTGTCAGCCTCTACTTCAAACCCTTTGCCGTCATTCGTCTCGACCGTATAGACCGTCGGTCCCTTTTCGACGTCGACATAGTACCCGACAAGGTATAAATACCCGGAATTCTGCGAACGTCCCGTTACCGCGTATTCGCCGCCGATCGGATAATACCCGCCGTCGAACTGATCGACTGAAACGTCGAACGTCCAGTCCGCCTTCTTATCGCGCAGTAGCTCGAACGCCGTCGGAAGATCGAGCGCAGCGTCGCCAAGGACGACCTCGGGGTACTGCGGCGTGGGAGGAATAAACGGCGGAGTAACTGGTTTCGCGTTGCAAATCTGCCGGACAATATTGTAATCGATTTCCGGCGATTCAGGTCGAATCACAAAGGGGTACCATGCGAAATCTGGATGATCCTTTTCACTTTTGCCGATCCACTTGCTCTGATCGAGCGCTAGGAGACCGTCAACGACCGTGATTTGGAACTCATACTCCCTATCGTAAGTCTTAACGCCGACGTAATCCTTATCATCCGTAGCTTTCGCCATGGTTAGTTTGAGTTTGCCGTTGCAGACGTCGCCGTCGATCGTATAGGTCGCTTCGTACGCAACGACCGGCACATTCTCTACTTCCGCGCCTGTCTTAAGGTCGACTGCGAGCGGCGCTTTGTTCTTCTGCAGGAAGAGTCGCAACTTCGAGAGCAGCATTGCGGGCGAAATGTCCTTGAACTTTGATTCCTCATCCCCGTCGTTGTAACGCTGCCCGAACATATTCACAATGTCGCCGGCATGACTGAGCGCCAGTAGCGCTTTCTGATCGCCAACGGTAAAAGTCTGCCCCATATATTCGACCGAACCCGTCGGTTCGCTCTCCATAATGGCGCTCGCCGCAAAACCGTGGCAGTAGCCCCACCAGCCCAGAATATCCGACCCGAAATGATTCTTACGCTGCCATTCTTCCGCCTTCTTGCCCGTCGCCGCGTCGTATTTCTTCAACCGCTCGAATAACTCGCCTGGCTGATCAGCCTTTGTCATCGGCCACGAGTACGCCGACCAACCGCCGTCCGCACGACCGCTCTCGTGGTACGCGTCCGCCGCATAGCCGCTCGCGCACGTTAATAGCGCGCCTACCGCAAACGCAGACGCCGCAAATAATCGTGTTAGTTTCATATGTGTCTCCCCTTCTCGTTACTTTGGAGTTAGTTGCCTTCGCGTTCGTATTGCGCCTTACCGTCGCGCTCAAACTTAACGAGCGTCGACTTAACCGTGCCGTTATCGCTCTTGATTGGCCACGGCACATTGCGTCGCCAGGTCTGTTCGATGTGTGCGAATGAATTGGACAGTGTTGTTATGCATTCGTCCGGTCCTGAAATGTCACGGCTCGTCGAATGAATAGCCGTCACTTCGATCTTCACACTGTAACCAAAGTCCATTGGTGTTTTTGCATCAATGCTCTTTTGAAATGCGGCGTCGCCGTCGTTAAAGTCGCCTAACCTAACAGAACCGCGCTCGACGCGTTCAGTTTTGATGTATGCGCTGTCGGAATCGCCAACGCCCTTGGATGCAACTGAGAAATCCTTATCGGCAAAAGCCAAAACTTCCAGCGGTATGGCGGTAAAGGAAGTAATAACAGCCCTGTTGTCCGGGTAATTCTCCGCGATCTTGATCGTTTGCTTCTCGTCTACGTTCAGGGTCGCGCTAACACTTGCGAGCCTACTCGTCTGCGCGTTGACCCAGATGGTAAGCGTCGGAGCGTTCACAACGCCTTTTGAAACGCATTTCGCCGTCGCTCGGTAATAGTCGACGCCTTTGCGATTCTCCTTCTCCACCACAGTAAATTGCCAGCGAACAGGCTTTCCCGACGCAAGTTTGGCGCTCGAAACAGGCTCGTCGGTCGAAGCGACCGTCTCAACAGTCCACTTATCGCCCACTTGCCACCATGCGCCATAAGCGCGCGTCAACTCGCTCGTCGTCTGTGCGTCGTCGGCAAACGCTAAGTTTACCGGCGCGGTGTGCGCCGCAAATCTCGGAATCACGTCGTCCAATGCGCCTAGTCCTATGAGTCCTAGCGCCGCAAGAAGCGTCGCGTTACGAACTTTTCTCAAATGTTTCATGGTAATTGCTTCTCCTATTGGATACTCTCGATTACTGAACGTTCATCGCAAACGTCCCGTACTTTGCCACTATGGAGCTATTGCAGAGCTTTTTCGGAAGAAAAAGCGTATTTTTCTTAAAATTCTCCGCGCCCCAGGAAAACAAGTTGAATCCTCAATATTAGCGACCAGCGTCGCAAATGGAGTGCGCTGGTCGCGGTTAAAATCGAAAGGGAAATCTCAGAATTCTAGTCGTTAAACCCTGGTTGGCTATTGCCTCCCACCTTTTCAAATGATAAATTTGTTATTCCTTTTACAAACTCCTCATCCGTCTTATTTGTCGAGCTCGTAGTAGCGTCCAATGATGTGGTAGTTTGGGTTTTCTTAGCCGCTTCACGCTTTTTATAAAGCTCGTCGATTTTCCGAACACTGTCTCTCTCGGTGTTAAGAGCGAGCCCGTTAAGAAAACTCTCTGCGTCGAAGTCCTCCCCCGTCGTTGTCCGAGTAATGAAATCATTCCGCTCTTTTGAGAGTTTATTTATCTTCTCGAGGTCAATCTCCATCTTCCTTTTCAGTGTGTCGATTTGTTGGTCAAAGGTTGCTATGTTTTCGTCGTACCGCTTCTTTGCATCGTCGAAGTCCTTACCTTCCACCTCGCCAATCTTGTAAACTGGCGGGTTATCTTTAAAGTCTTCCCTCTTCTTCTCAATATCATTTTTGACCTTCTCAATATTCTCACGAGTCCGTTTAAGCCCTTCGATTGTCTCGTCAAGTTCGTTCACTTTCACTAAGGGTTCCTCAGGAAAACCGCTTGGAATGTCAACGAGAGGAATATAAGGTTGAGGCGGAGGCGGTGGAAGGGGATCAGGCTCTGCCCACCCCATCCAAATAGCAAATTCGCCACATGCCTTAGCCCCGCGATCCCAAATAGGTTTAATGGAATTTGTAACGACATGTCCCCTTGCCCCTGGCAGATTGACTCCATACTTTTCACCGAGCAAGGCGAGAATCAGAAGTGTAACGAAAGCAACAATGATGCGAAAGAAAATCTTAAGCGCACGATTCTCTTTATATTTGCTGCGCAGAAAACCGACGAAAATGATCACAGAGCCGGACGCTATTCCCTGAATGATCTGACCAGCTAAAAAAGATTCCATTTGGGGACTCCTAAAACGAATGCTAATGGACTAACCTTACGATTACGGAACGTAACGTTCCATGAACGCTACCCCGCGCGCGAACCGCTTTCACGCGCGATTTACCCCTATAGACCGCCGTTCGACCTTTTTTCAAAAGAAAGCGGCTAAAAAAGTCAAAAAAAGCCTCTGCGCTCGCAAAACGCCGAGCGAAATCAAAGAAAAAATTTTTCCGACCGCCCCGTCAATCGAACGAAGCGGTCGTTTAAAGCTACACAATCAATAAAATCTATACAACACAAAATCTCATCCTATCTCACCTGTTCGTCATTCTCCTCCGTCTCTACCGTCTCATCGCTCCAGTCCGAGAGTTCAAACTCGAACGTCGACTCTTCGCCGTCCCGATTCTCCGACTTAAATAAAATCTTTCGGTCAACCGCCTCGCTTCCCCATTCCCATGCGTTACGAATCGCGCTCGTTACGCCAGGACGACCGTTCGCGCTTCGAACGAAAACCACGCCCCGACGCTCCAGAATGACAAATAACGACGCCAAGACGACGACGCCAACGCAAAGCCCGTTGACAAGCTTGATCGCCCGAAATTTCCTTCCCAGCGCTCGACCAACTGAGAAGAATAGAAGCAGTATCACCCCGCTCGCTAACCCCAACGCAAGATTTCCAGTCATCTCCACCTCCTATTCCTTTCTCTCTCGCCGCGCGCCGACGACTCGCAGTTCGTCGAACGCGCTAACGTCGTCATTAGTACCTATCGTCGCGGTCGCTAGGAATAAACTCCTCAAGAATATCGACTACCTTGCAGATGATCTCAGAATTCTCGTGCCAGAAGTCGACCGTCTTCTGCGCTATCGGGTGATCGTCGCTCGGACGAGGAATATTCCCGATATGCCGCTCGCCATACGCCACGATGAAAGGTAAGGAACAAAGTCCAATCAGAACCTTACGATTAAAGAGGAAGGAGAAGTTAAACCGCCAAGCGCGCGGCTCATACTCGCGTTCGTCTTTCTCTCCCCGTTTCGTCTCGACGACGATTCGCACGCCGTCCCGCATATCCTCCTGACGTCCATTCCCGCGAACGCTCCTAATCAACGCCCACGCTAGCCACAAGACAAAGCATCCCATCACGCCGTTTGCGACTAGGTAAATTACATAATCTGGATCCCAATTCGACATAATCGCCGTCCTTTCATATACGAGCGTTCACCGCTCTTGGCAACCTTCTCTGACGCTTTCCGCGACCTTTTGACCATACAGAGAAAACGTTTCGCGGTTTTCGCAGAAAAAAAGAAAAAACGTCAGTAGACGTCCAAAGAAATCTCGCGCGACGCGATAAAATACGCGTCAGTAAAATGACGTGCAGAAAAAGCGCCCCTTGAGCCGCTACGAATTCTGAATAAGGACCGCCAACGCCTCAACGCACGATACGCTCAAGCCAGAGAGCTCCGAAATAAAAGACTATTCGCAACCGCGCGCGAGCATCCGCTCCGCTGTTTGTATAGCTTTCTTCATCTCGCCGCGCTTCTCACCGCGCTTCTCGCCAAGCTCCTCAGCGATTTTCATATCCATCGCCCATTTTTCATCCAACGCATAGCTCATTCGTTCAACTCCCTTCGGGGTAAATTTTGCGTCCCACACACGATCTGCTAAGGACGAATAGGACGTCTTTTCGGGATCTGGCTCGCGGAGAGCCGACGCAGGGGGAAATGAAAAGAACCGCTAATTAGACGACGCGCTC
>ONJR01000170.1 GCA_900318195.1 uncultured Planctomycetota bacterium | reverse complement strand
GCCGCCATACCGACGTTGGGGGTATGACACACGGCGATTACCGATACGACAAGTATTGCGATAGCGTACGCACGATTTATGAAGTTTCGCATTTCAACCTTTCTCAGTTAAACTAATCGCAAGTCTGCAACTCGCGTCGTCTCGTTTCTACCCTGAAATTCTGATCGACGCTTATTCGTCAAATCCAAGGTCCTCGCCCTGATGGATAACGAGTCCGATCTGTTCGGTTCCGCCCTTGCGACCGTTGTACCATAATCTCCAGAGATCGTCCTTTTCATCGTAGATAGCGAAAGGCTTGTAGCATGCGTCGGCGTCCCATTTGCCTTGGTCGGGCGAAACGATCGGGTTATTCTTCATTCGCACCCAATTGTTAATCCCGTCCTTTGAGCGAGCGATACCGATACGCGCCAGGTGTTCGTTTTCGAATCCGATATAGAACATATAGTACCACTCGCCGCGTTTAACGATCTGTCCTGCCGTTACCTTATGCTGTTCCCATTTGCTCTTGGGATCGGCGGCGAAGATGGGGTTGTTCTCGTATTTCGTCCATTGAATTCCGTCGGGACTCGTTGCGTAGCCAATAGCGTTCGGCTCGTACTGCTCGCCTCCGGAATAGCGCATTTTGAAGAGTTGATCTTCCTCGTCCCATTGCACGTCTGGGCACATAACGGAGGTCTTTTCCCATTCGAGTTCCGCTTTCAGAACCGGCTGATCCGACTGTCGTTCCCAGTGGATTCCGTCCTTACTGGTCGCGAATCCGATTTGCGACGTCTTGCTCGTCTGCCCGGTGTACCACATATAATAGAGGTCGCCCTTGTGAACGACGCTACTCCGATTAATAAGATTCTCCCATCCGCTATCGCGCGGCGCAAGTACGACGACCGGCTCGCGCCAGTTGATTCCGTCGACGCTCTCGGTATAGCCCATCGACGCCTTGGTGCGCCATGAGAACCACATCTTATAGAGACCGTCTTCTTGAATAAGCGTCACGTCGAAGCAGACGCCCAGCTTACCGCCCAGCACAGGGTTGCCCTCGTACTTCACCCAGGGAGCGGCTCCTTCTGCGAGCCCTTGGCGCGGCGATATTAGCATAATGACGGAAAGTAGCGTCAAAATGAATCGATTCATAGAATAGCTCCTTTTATAAATGACTCTGATTTGTCGTATATGACGGCGACAGCCGTAACTGTATTCTATCGATTCGCACTCCCGCAGTCAACTGTTCGTAAATAGCAAGGGTTGCTCGTCCGCTTGCAATATTTCTCGGAACGCGTTACAATTAGCGACGTCAGGTTGCGCGTGGTCGCGACTTTAAAACTGTTCATTAACAAAAAGGGTGTGTTTTATGACAGACGAACAAATTATTGAAGCGTTCCACGCGATGTGGGACAAATTCCCGGAAGCTGTCATGATGATTAAAAGATCGCGTGAGATCATCGCGCTGAATCCTGCGTGCAGTAACGCGTCGGGGCTTCAGCCCGGTCAAAAGTGTTCCTCCTACGGTCCGCCCGAGCAACACAAGGGTTGTCTTTGCAGTCAGGCGATCGATACGGCGAGTCCGTGTGCGTTGCGTATCAGGGTCCGAAGGGTCAGGCGTACGGATATTGGATTCCCGTTGCGGAGAAGCCGGAATGGATACTTCACTTCAGCGTCGGACTTCTCGCCGACTATCTTGAAATGACGCCGCGCACGATTCAAATCGAGCCGCAGAAGTAACGCGCGAGGACGCCTCGCTAGTAATCCGAGGAATTAAGCTAGCGCTACGCTCGACGTCGGCTAGCGCTAGCCATTATGATAATGAGAAAGGCTCCGAATTCAAACGATGACGAATTCAGATCAAACGGATAACGAACTTGAACGAGACGAGAATCAAATCGAGGCGTCGCGTTCAGAACTTGCCGAAGAGCAGGTTGGGGCTGAAGGAACGTCGTGTCCTGAGCGCGCTTCTCACGACGAGCAGACCGAGACCGAGGACGAAGACGCGTTCTTTGCCAAAAGTTTCTCATTAGGCGCGTCGCGAAACGAGTCGGAGCATTTTGACCAAGCGTTTGCCGGAGGACTACGCGAGCTCTTCGACGCGACCGACGACGAGTCCGAATGGGAAGAAGAGGAGCCGGTTGCGTCAGAGCTCGACGTATCCGACGCCGAACGCGTTCAGCGCGATCTCGAACTGGAACGTCGCGAGGCGCTCGACGCGACTATACTGCAGAACGACGCCGATTTCCTGTACGAAGCGGGCGCGAAATACGAAGCGCCGCGCGTGTCGGACGAGGATTTCGATAAGAATATCCGAACGAGCGGCGCTGGTCGTAACGCGTCCGACGCCGTGTCGCCGACGTCGGACGACGCGGGAGAGTCTCCCTTTCGACGTCGCGCGCTCGTGCGCCCGGAAAGTATCATTGAAGCGATGCTGTTCGTAGGCGATCGCGAGAATAAACCGCTACCGATAGCGCGAATGTGCGAACTCATACGGAATCTTTCCGAACAAGAAGCGCTCGCGGTCATTAGCGACCTCAACGCGCGCTACGATAAGGAAGGAGCGCCGTACAAGATTATCGAAGACGGGGACGGCTACCGCCTCGTTTTGCGTTCCGAATTCGACGATACGCTCGCGCGGTTTATGGGTAAGCCGAAAGAGTTTAAACTGTCGCAGACCGCGATCGACGTCCTTGCGCTCGTCGCCTATCGGCAGCCAATTTCGCACGACGAGATTCTCGAAATCCGCAGTAGCGGCGCGAACGCGCTCAGTCAGCTTGTCAAACGCGAGCTCCTCGCCGTCGAAAAGAAAGTCGTCGACGGTAAAAAGACCGCGTACTACCGAACGACCGACCGATTTCTCAAACTGTTTCATCTGAATTCGATCGACGATTTGCCGATTATTGGGGACGTTGACTATCGGTGATTGGATGGGGCGTGCAAGTCTTAGATACTTAAGCGCTTAATAATGAGCTGATAAATATGATCGCTTATTGCGTCAACTTATAACGTGAATACTATTGTTAGCGCGGAGGCGTCTTTATAATGAATCAGGAATGGCGCGTCCTTTCTGTCTCGTTAGTAAGAACGCGTCTGGTTTGAATCGTGCCTCTGTAATTAAACATTTCCAAGCGCGGTAAGATTCTGCCGCTTTTTGCAGAATTCATCACCCCAGTTTTTATACCGCTCGTTATAATTCGCGACGCATGGGAACGTTGGGATACGTACTGTATGAGGGCGTTCCCACGCACTGCATTGTTGCGATCCGCACTGACGCGCTTGATCCCAATAATGCGACGGAACTCTTGGAGTTTGAGCATGGTCTCCGCAAAATGACGAGAGTCCTCGCGCCTCATACGATCATCGTCTATGGATCGGTCCGGCTCCAATGCGTTATGAACCTCGCGAAACGAGGCGTTAAAATAATCCCTCTTCCCCCTAAAACCTTCGAGGCGTTTTTGCAAAAGGGGGCGAGCGATGAGTAAGGCGAGTAGTCATCAGTTCGTCGGGACGAAGGGTGATCGAATTGAAAAGGGGATGGATCCAAAGAACCTCAAGAAACAGGTTGTTGCCTGGGCGGAGGAGGTAATCCGACGTATGCCAAAAGACGTTTCACATAAGAAAAGAAACAGATTTAATACTGCTTGTGTTGTATTCGACGAGAAAACAGGGAAACTCTACTTTGGACGAAATGGGGGAATCAGACGATTTGGTGATCAACTACATCCGAAGTTAGAAAAGATTCTTCCAGCAAAGTCATTGAATAAGTACCCGACAACATGGGGATGTGCTGAAACAGACGCCATTAATCAAGCGTTGTATAATGGTTCCAAGTTGAAGAATATGAGAATATATGTGATTGTTACCAATCGTGGAAGGATTGGTAACACGAAAATTTCATGTGAAAACTGTACATATGCTTATAGGAAACGCATCAAAAAGAACTACACAGGTTGGTCTGAAAAGGAGCAAACGAAATGACAACCAAATACGACAACCTTTCCATTCGAGGCAGAGTTGCTTACCTTATCATGTGTTTTGAACGTTATGTAACTCAGAAGTATCCAGACAGAGATATGACGTTACCAGCGGAGTTTATGTGGAATGTAGTGAACGATTCCAATTACATTGACGTCAGCGCCTATCGTTACATGGATATTATCCCGGAGTTTTTCTATGAAACCGATAGCTATGAAACCGCAGACATGGAGGATATGACAAAGGAGGAATACGATATTTTGGCGACCTTGTTGCCGCACGCCGAGGATGATCCCGATCTCAATACGATCATGAATCGTATTTACGACGTCGCTATGGAATATGCGTATACAATTGTCAAATTAAATGAGCCCGAAACGAAACGGTATCTCCAAGAGGTCGACGAAATCCTTGCCAAAAACAAGATCGAGCCGCCCGATATCAACCTCATTCCCAAGTATGAGTGGGACGATTCACACGGCTGGGGAGATTTTATCGACTCCAAGCCGCTCTCGATCATTTTAAAATAGCAAGCTGTTCGACCAGAGATCTTGTCGCGGGATCGTTGATTCGTACGAGTCCGGCGGATGACAACGCGTCCAACCCTAAGCGGCGCGCGTCAAATTATCAACCACGACGACGAGTCTCTTGCGTAAAGAAAGTTGACGTTCGTCGCGTTGAAAAACGCTTGATTCTCCTTTCAACGTTTAGTATAATCTAACTCGGTATAGCGTGGCGCTCGCGTACGCGTAGCGTCGATGATATTAAGACGTCGGCGTCGTATCGCCTTTCGGCAGACGCCCAATTGTGAAAGGAACAACCATGACACGTGAAATCTCGCGCCGCGATTTTATTCGCGCGACAGCGCTAACGGCGGGTCTCGCCGCAGCGTCCACTTTAACGAGTCGTTCCAGCGCCGCGTTCGGCGCGGACGCTGACAAGACGTATCGCACTACTTTGCACAAAGCCTGGATCGTCGGCGGAATCGACGCGAAGCAGATCGAGCATTTGGCGGCGCTCGGCGTCGAAGGCGTTGAGACGAGCGCGTGGGACGTCGAGCCCGAGAAAGCGCGCGAAGGACGCAAAATTTGCGAAGCGAACGGCATTAAGATCCACTCGGTCATGCGCGCGTGGACGAATTTCAATACCGACTCCGCCGACGCCGACGTTCAGACGGTTAATCGCGCGTTACGCGCCGCCGCCGCTTACGGCGCGTCCACAATTCTACTCGTACCGTGTCGCACCGGGGTCGCCGGACCCGCCGCGTGGGACTTCGATATCGAATTCGATCCCGAAACCTGCATGGTAACGAAGGTCGTCCAGGGCGACAACGCGCCGTACGCCGACTATATCAAGGCGCAAAACGAAGCGACGGTCGCGTCCTTCAAGCGCGTTAAGGAATCGATTCCAGTCGCCGCCTACGAAGGCGTTACGATCGGACTCGAAAACGTCTGGAACGGACTGTGGTCGACGCCTGAATTCTTCGGCGCGTTCGTTAAAGCGTTCGACAGCGTGTGGGTCAAGACGTACTTCGACCTCGGCAATCACGTTAAATTCTCGCCGACCGAACGCTGGCTCCGCGCGCTCAAGGGCACGATCTGCAAGTTGCACATCAAGGACTTCAAAGTCGATAAATCGAAGGGTTCCGGCGGCGACTTCGTACCGATCGGGAAGGGCTCGATCGACTGGAAATCCGTGCGCGACGTAATCGACGAGATCGACTATAACGGTTTCGTCTCGCTCGAAAGCGGCGGATATTCCGACGAGCAACACGCGAAGATTTTCGACAACTTCTTCGCCGGTAAGGATATTTTGTCCGGAGTCGAGGAGTAACTTCGTCGGCGTTTACTACTAGAAACATTCCCGAGCGTCCGGCGCGACCTCTTTGCGTCGGACCTCTTTTTTAGGAGAAATCTATGGCGAAGACCTACCAAACGGAATTGCACAGCGCATGGATCGTCGGTAAGGTAACGGCGGACGAAATCGAAAAGCTAGCGGCGGCGGGCTTTGACGGGGTCGAATCTACCGCGACCGGGCTGGACACAACGC
Organism: uncultured Planctomycetota bacterium; assembly: GCA_900318195.1. Lineage (GTDB taxonomy): Bacteria > Planctomycetota > Planctomycetia > Pirellulales > Thermoguttaceae > RUG369. The sequence continues at coordinate 8,997 of ONJR01000170.1, read as the reverse complement.
TGGAAGAGGCGCGCGCCGCTCGGCGCATTTGCGAGGCGAACGGACTGAAGATTCATTCGGTTATGCGCAGTCTCAGTTTTAACCGTCCCGACTTTGGCGAAGCGGATCTTCAAGCGCATCGACACGGCTTGCAGGTCGCCGCCGCGTACGGCGCTGCGACCGCGCTGTGCGTGCCGGGGCGAGTGGACGCGCCGCCCATTAGTCCCAAGGATCTACAAATTGAGTTTGATCCCGACACGTTAGAGTTAAAGAGTATCGGCGCCGATTCCGACGCCGCGCGCGCCTATATCCAAGCGCAGAACGACGCGACTCGCGCCGTTCAGAAGCATATGCCGGAAGTTCTGAAAGTAGCGGCTTACGAAGGCGTGCGCGTCTGTCTGGAGAATGTGTGGAATAATCTTTGGCTCTCGCCCGAATTCTACGCGGCGTTCATTCATTACTTTGATTCGCCGTGGCTCGGTTCGTACTTCGATCTCGGTAATCACGTTAAGTATTCGCGCACGGAAAATTGGCTACGCGCGCTCGGAAAAGGGACGATCTTTAAACTCCACCTCAAGGATTTCCTATATAAGCCCGAGGAAGCGTCCCTTGGACAATTTGTTCCGGTTGGCAAAGGCTCGAACGATTGGAAACTTATCCGCGACGTTCTCGAAGAGATCGAATACAACGGTTTTGTTACGATCGAATTCGAAGAGGGTGAGAGTCGGACGCTAAGTCTGGAGACGCACGCGCGGAAATTCAAGAATTTCTTTGCCGGGGAAGATATTCTTGCCGGACTCGAGTAGCGTCGGCTTGATTTGAACGTTTCATTTAACGAAAGAAAACGCCGATTCGACGAACGAACCGGCGTTTTCTCATTACGCGCAACGAAACTTTTTAATTACGCTTCGTGCTTGGTCGGAATAACGATCACCTTGAGCGAGGTCTCGATTTCATGACCCAGGTAAATGCGCACGGAATACTGAGCGGTTTCCTTAATGGGACCTTCCAAACGGACGGCGTCGACCGCGATATTGATATCCTGAGCCTTGAGCGCGTGAACGATTTCATCTGCGCCGACGGAACCGTAAAGCTGACCTTCGTCGTTCGCGTTTGCTTCGATCTGAACGAGCACGTTCGCAATGCGATCGGCGAGTTCGTGCAACGCGGCGAGCTTCTGACGTTGTAGTTCCGCCAGTTCCGCCTTGTGCTTTTCAACCATACGACGATGGTGATCGGTCGCGAACGTAGCCAACCCCTGCGGAATGAGATAATTCTTCGCGTAACCGGGCTTGACTTCAACGACTTCGCCTTGCTTGCCAAGGGAGTCGACCGATTGGATGAGAAGGAGTTGGATACCGCCGTTGGGACCCTTCGGGAGTCGTTTACCTACGCGGTAGGCGCCGCGAGCGCGCTTATTTCTTACTTGCATTGTTCTACCTTTAATATTATTTATGCGTCTATGTGCGTTTTAATTCGTTTGTTCAAGCTACAACGCGTACGAGCTCGACTAGAACGGAATGTCGTCGCCCGGATCCTGCGAATACGCCGAGCCGCCGGACGGCGCGTCGTTATTATAGAACTCGCCGCCGGAAGGCGCGTTAGAGTACCCGCCGCCGCGAGGCTGCTGCGGTCGTTGCGAGTATCCGCCGCCGTTCGACGACTGATAACTATTACCGCTGGATTGGTAACTACCTCCGCCTTGACCAGAGTCGCGCGAACCCATTAGGAGAATGCGATCGGCAACGACCTTGACCTTCGATCGTTTCTGACCATCCTGCTCCCACGTGTCCTGCTTTAGTCTTCCTTCAACGAGAATAGAACTCCCTTTGCGCGCAAACTGTTGCAAGACTTCAGCGCTTCGACCCCATACTGTTACGTCGAAGAAATTCGGGTCTTCGATCCAGTTTCCATTCTGATCGCGTCTACGCTCATTTACAGCGAGTCCGATTTCAGTTACTGGCGTTCCAGAGGCAATTGTGCGCAATTCGGGATCGCGCGTTAGATTGCCAACCAAGACCACTCTATTGAAACTAGCCATATAACAGCCTTTCTCAGGGCAAGCCCTGATTGTTTCTGTCGGACCGATGGCGCCGACTTGAATCAAACTTCCTTATGAATATCGCGAAGCGCGTCGCGTATTATTCTTCGGCTTCGTCTTCTTCGTACGCTTCGCCGTCTTCTTCATCGGGATCGACGTCGACGACGACTCTCTCGGCGTCGGAGGACTCGGTGAGATTAACGTTAGTTAGCGCGTGCTGAACGAGCGGCTCTTCGAGTCGCGGATCGAGGCGCGTAATAAGGAAGCGGACGATATTGTTGTTGAGCGTGAACTGTCGATCGAGTTCGCTCTTCTTATCGGTCGCGAGACGGAAATAGCAGAGCCAGTAGACGCCACGCTTCTGTCCGTTGATCGGATAAGCGAACTTCCGCTCTTCAAAGAGACGACTGACGCGTACGGTACCGCCGAACGATTCGATCGTCTTCGCAATGGCGCCGGAGACTTCTTCCGGATTACGCGCGTAGGCGTCGGAATTAAGAATGAACAAGCCGTCGTAAACGTTTTCTTTTTTCAAAGTACTACTCCTAGTAATGCTCGACATTACCTAACGTGGTAAAGTCGTACCGACCGCGAGACGCCGCGCGAAGTTTCAGGAGCGAATAGCGACGCGCATGGACGTATGTCGGGCGTTTCACACAGTCGGTCTGTGCTGGTTATGGCGCAACTTCAAGGAAGGAGCGTCGTATAAATACGGTTGCGGATAAGATTCTAACGCCGGTCGCGTTACCGTTCGCGGTTACTCGCCGTATTATAGCGGTTCATAACGTCGTTGATTCCTTTGTCAAGCCAGAGGAGAACCGCGTCTCCCGCGTCCTTGACGGCGAGCTCGACGAGCTCGCGTTCGTCCTTGCGAAAGGAGGTCAGTACGAAGTCGACCACTTGACTCGACGACGCCGGACGACCGATACCAATACGCAATCGCGGAAAATCTTGTCCGCCGAGCTTTGCGACGATATCTTTGAGCCCTTTTTGTCCGCCGGTACCCGCCGATTCGCGCGCGCGCAACTTCGCAACGGGTAGATCGAGGTCGTCGCATATGACGAACAGATCGCGTTTCGGATCGAGCTTATAGAATCGAACGACTTCGGCGACCGCCTGACCGCTAAGGTTCATAAAGGTCGTCGGCTGCATAAGCATGACGTTTTTACCGCCGACTTGCATTTCCCAGGTTTGCGCGTGGAACTGTCGTTTGGGCGCGCCGAGCGCGTACCGCGCGACAAGTTCGTCGATTACCATATACCCGATATTGTGTCGAGTAGCGCGATACTGCGCGCCGGGATTGCCAAGACCAACGATAATCTTATCCGGTTTCATTTTATTTTTCGGCGTCCTATTAAAGAGCCGCGCAATGAGATTTCCAATTGACAACGGGCTCTTTAACACGACGACTTCTCCGAAAATCGTATGACGTAAAACCGTCGAGCGCTGAGATAGCGCGCGCGGCGCGAGCGAAGACTACTCTTCGGCTCCCTCTTCCTTTTTGCGACCGATAACTTCCGGCTCGGCGCCTTCCGCTTCTTCCGCTTCGGTTTCTTCAACTTCAACTTGCGCGACGCATTCGACGACGATCGTTTCGGGATCGACGAGGAACTTGACGCCTTCGGGCGCTTCTAGATCGGCGACGCGAATCTGCTGCTCGAATCCGAGGTTATTGACGCCGGCGACGATGTGCTCGGGCGCGGTGGTCGGCTCGGCTTCGATTTCGATCTTGTGCAGATGCTGCTTAATGACGCCTCCGTCCTTGAGACCGGGCGCTTCGCCGCGAAGTACGACGGGTACGGATAGTTGCACGTGCTCGTGCTCGCTTACGCGCGTGAAGTCGACGTGCAGAACGACGTCGCCCCAGGTGTTCCACTGGACTTCCTTAATGAAGGCGCGTTCGGTAACGGCGCCCGTCAACTTAACGAAGCGGCTTCCGTGTCGCAAGGCCGCCTGGATGAGATCGGTTGCGATTGCGAGATTGACGACCTCTTTCTTGTGTCCATAGAGGACGGCTGGCGTTTTGCCGCTTTCACGAAGGCGACGATTGCGACGCTTGCCGACGGTTTCACGCGGCTCGACGTTGAGAGTTAAAAGTTCGACCATGTTATATGTTCCTTTACGGAAAAAGCGCGTCGCTCGCCATAAAGAGACACGGCGTCTCTCGTACTCCAAGCGACAGGACTTATTGGTTGCAAAATTCTATACGATTATCCGCAGAATGGAATCCTTGACAAGGGGGCGCCGTCCTTGTCGTCTTTTTTTTTCTCTTTTTCTCTGACGACGCGACGCGCGTTGAACTTTTTAACGCCGACTTCGGTCGAGGAATAATTGCTTTTACCCTTGTTTTTCTAGCTTGTCTAGTTTAACTTTCCGAAAATTTCTGGAGAAACTGATTGTGCAAATTGTAAAGAAAATTTCTGTCTTGGCGTATTTTTCGTTTGACGGCGCCGATTGTCCCGGTTATAATCTTTGTATTGTGAGCGCGGCGAGCGCGTTGTTTTTTTCACTAGAAAAAACGAGCTCACCGCGCTCCGAATCGCGTACGTAGATTGTAAAATCGACGCTAGTCGCGATCAATTCGCAACGTAAATTACAGAAAAGCGCGCGGCGTCGCGTCGACGTCTTGCGTCTTTTTCCAACTTTGATAAAATTAGCGGTCGCGTCGACTGTTTGCGTGTGAACGCGAGAGGTCGACGCTTCCAACAAGACACAGGCGACCAAGATTGTCGCCAGCCCGAGCGCTACCGTCGTAGAACGCAAATCATTTCGGATTCTTATTGTCGTCACCAATGGAATGCAAGTCCCCATTTGTTGCAGAGTCCGAGCGCCAACTTGATTTGCGCCTCTACGACGGTTTTTTTATTTCTCCGCGCGCCAATGCGGAACGTCCTGAGCGTATAGTTTTTTCATTTTTTTGCCAAGACGAGTTTCGTTTTTTCTCGACGCCGCCGTTTTTTTCAGCTATTCTATAGAGACGTGTCGTGTCGGCGGCGTTATCGTCGGCACAAGTAACGAGAGAACACACATCGTAAAAGACGCGAAATAGAAAGGCGTAGTCATGAGCGAGAGCGGAGCGAATAAACTAGGGTCGGCGCCGAAGCCGGAATTTTCAGAAGAGGTTATGGAGAAGCTGTTCTTTTGGGCGCGCGATCGCGTTGCGGCGGCCGTCGCTGGGACGAAGCGACCTGACCCGGCGCTGTTGGGAGAAGAGGGCAAGCGCTCCGTTTTGGGCGCCTTCGTGAGTTTCAAAAAGAGCGGGCGGCTGCGCTCCTGCATGGGGCATATGTCGGAAGGTTGCCGACTCGTCGACGCGTTGGACTCTGCCGCAGTCTACGCGGCGTTGCGCGATCCGCGCTTTCCCCCCATTTCGGCGCGCGAGTTTTACGATCTCGACCTCGAGGTTTGGGCGCTTGGTTCTTTTCGTCCAATCGCCGAGCGTGGAGAAGCGCGTCGCGACGCGTTTGTGATTGGTCGGGACGGTTTGCAGATTGAAGGTCGCGGTCGTCGCGGGCTATTGTTGCCCAGCGTTCCGGTAGAACTTGGTTGGACGCCGGATCAGTTCCTTGAAGGTTTGTGCGATAAGGCGGGACTTCCTCGCGGCTCGTGGCTTCAGGACGACGTGCGCCTCTTTGCTTTTGAAGGGGTTTCCTTTAAGAAACCGTTTGTGTGGCATATGAGTCGCAACGAGGAATTGGCGAAGATCGTGGAAGAGAAGCGTAACGCGTCGGATTCAGAGGACGGCGCGCGCGCAACTTACTCCCTGGCTCCCGGGTTTGGTATGATGAATCTTCAGGCGCCGTCTCGCGAGCCGCAACCGCGCGATCTTTCAAAAGAGACGCGTCCCGCTGCGGTCGCTGGGATGTTTTATCCCCGCGGCGAGGCTCAGAAGCGTATGCTCGACGAGTTCGTGCGTAAGGGCGAGTCTCGAGTTGGTCGCAAGCGCGTCAGCGGCGCAATGACGCCGCACGCAGGCTGGGTCTTTTCCGGTCAACTTGCGACGAACGTTCTTTCTCGAATCGAAGCTCCGGATACGATAGTCGTTCTAGCGCCGAAGCACCGCAGCGAGGGCGCGCCGTTCGCCGTTATGCCGTACGGCGCTTGGGACTACACGAGCGGCGCCGTCGCGAACGACTTGTCTTTTGTCGATTCTTTCGTCGACTCCGTTCCTATTTTCAAGAAAGACGCGCTTGCGCATCGTTCAGAACATTCGATCGAAGTTCAGATTCCAATTATTGCGCGCCTCTTTCCTAAGGCGAAGGTCGTTGGTTTATTGATAGGGGCGCCGATTCACGACAAACTCGACTCGCTCGCCGGACAGTTTGCTTCGTTCCTGAACGCTTGGGAAGCGTTGGGCAATAGCAAACCGTTGTTGCTCGTTTCGAGCGATATGAATCACTACGCGAACGAGGTGCGCACGCGCGAACTGGACGGCAAGGCGCTGGCGGCGCTCGAGACGCTCGATCCTGTGAATCTCTATTCGACCGTTGTTCGCAATAATATTTCGATGTGCGGCGTTTTACCAGCCTGCCTTGCGCTCGCGACCCTTGCGAAACGCGGCGAATTGCACAACGCAGAGCGCGTCGGGTATACGACGAGCGGCGCATATGGCGGCGATTACGCGCGCGTAGTCGGGTACGCGGGCTATCTCTTTGATTAATCATTTGAGATTATGGAGGCAACGGTGCGAATAACACTTTCACTAGTAACGTGTTTTTTCATTATCTCATCTTTAGCGCGCGGCGCGGAGCCTTTGCGTCGCGAGGTCGAAGTCGTAGTCGACGGTAGCGCGACGAGCGCGTCGCCGAGCGAATCGATTGCGTTTGCGGCGAAGAAGGCGCCTTTTCTTTCCGAGGAATGGCGTGAGGATTTTGCCATTCCTCCGCGCGAATTTCGACCGTTACAGATAGTTCACGGGCGCGATCTCACGGATCCGAAGACGGTCGAATATTATCGCGATCAGTGCGGACTTGGCGGGCTCGTTGTGAACGTCGGCGGGTCAGGCTACATTCGTTCTGACGAGAACTGGTCGCGATTTTTAAAGGGCGCGCGGAATCTTAAAGAGGCGGGTATGCGTATGTGGATCTACGACGAGGACGGGTATCCTAGTCTTTCGGCGGGCGGGGTTGTTCTAGAGGGACGTCCCGAATTGCGCGCGCAGGAGCTTGCCTACGATCCGGACCACGATCCTCCTTTCTACGTCCGCGACTGCTATGAGTATACGCATTCGAGCAATAACGTCTTCCGCGCGCGTCGCTATCCGAATCCGCTCGATCCCGCCGCGACGCGACGATTTATCGACGTTACGCACCGGCGCTATCGCGACGAGCTCAAAGAGCTTTATGAATACGCAGAAGCGTTCTTTACCGACGAGCCCGCTATGATGGCGGCGAACCTTGGAATCATTCAAGAGGAACATATTCGTTCGCGCGTGCCGACCGAGGATCCCCTTGATCCCGATAAAAAATGCCTGCCGGTCGTATCGTGGTGCGCCGATCTCGAAGAGCGGTATCTGGAAGCGTACGGCGAGGAGTTGCGTCCGCATTTGGCGTCGCTCTTTACCGGCGACGAGGACTCTGACAAGCAGGTTAGGCGACGCTTTTGGTCGCTTCTGGGCGAACTTGACAGACGCCGGTATTACGAGCAGATACGCGACTTCTGTCGCGAAACGCCGAACGGACCGGTAGCGTCGGGACACACGCTTTACGAAGAGAATCTCATAATGCACGTTCCGCTCGACGGCAATAAGCTCGAGATTCTTAAGACGTTCGATTTGCCAGGTATGGATATGCTCAATTCCGATCCCGTCGCGTATTACTACGGTTGCTGGGAAGCGGCGGCTTTTCCATGCTCGGCGGCGGAGTTTATCGGTCGGCGGCGCGTTATGACGGAGATTAGCGACTTCTCGCAACTCAACGTGGGCGATCGCAAGCCGGTCGACTTGGCGACGATGGAAGCGACTGCTGGCTGGCAGGCGGCGTTTGGCGTAACGGAATTTAATTTGTACTACGCGATTGGAGGCGCTGAGTATCGCAACGAGGAGAGTCATCGCAACTACTGCCGATTCGTCGGGCGACTTAATGCGATACTAAGGGACGCGCAACCTGTGCGTCCGATTTTGCTCTATTATCCGATTGAGGAGATGCAAGGCGAGTTCAAGCCGGTTGCCGAGAAGTACGGAGTTGGGAATCAGTCGCAACGCGCGGGCGAGATCATGGCGTCCTTTGATATTTTGGGCGCCGGACTGTCGCGTATTCAGACGTCTTTCTGTGTTATCGATCGCAAGACGCTCAGGAGTTTAACAACGAATCCCGAGGATTCGGACGAGGCGGGACGACTGCGCGGAAAGTATCGCGGCGTAATCTTTCCGCGTCATTCGGACGAATTCGCGTACGAGTGGGCGGATCCGAATTTCAAGACGTATCGCGTTTCGGAAGAGAACCCGATAACCGGCTGGGAAGACGTCGCGCGCGAACTAGGGAATTTTACCGGTCCGCGACTTACCCCGACGCCCGGCTATCCGAGTTGCATTGAAGGCGCGTTTGAACGCGAGGGACGCTATATCTTCGTCGTGACGAACGCCGTGCTTGAACCGTGGCAAGGCGCGTTCAAACTCACAGGCGTCGACGGCGTTGAGTTTGACTCGGAGCGTTGGACGCTGCTCGACCCTAAAAGCGGACGGATTGAAACGTTCAGCTCGGACGGTTCGGAGATTCGCGCCAACTTTGCCGGTCGACAGACGCTTGTTTTTGTCTCGCCCAAGATGAAGAGCGCGGAATAAGCGCGCTTCTTACGAAAATGTACTTGACGTCCGAGAGTAATGGAGTAGACTAGTGGATAGTAAGTTTTTGCTTGCGCGCCGGGGGCGAACTGGATTCGACTGGGCGGGCGAAGCGGGAATTGCGCGTCGAGGTTGATCGGTGGGCCTCGTTAAAAGCCGATTATAAAATTTCAATTGCCAATAACCAAATGGCTAT
>ONJR01000101.1 GCA_900318195.1 uncultured Planctomycetota bacterium | reverse complement strand
TACTGTCCTTTACGCGCCTGTTCGCCGTGATCTTTAAGGAAGTACGGATGGAGAAAGCAGTCTCCGTCGATCAGGACGACGTATTCTCCCGTCGCTAGCGCTAGCGCGTTGTTACGACTGCGATTGAGTCGAAATCCTTCGTCCGGTTGCCATACGTGAATGATTGGAATCTTGGCGTTCGCGCGAATTTGTCGTACGAGTTGTCGTACGTCGTCCTTTGAACCGTCGTCGGCGACGATGATTTCATGCGGTAGAACCGCCTGGTCGAGCGCCGAGTTTAAGACGACGCTCAGTAGCTCCGGCTTATTATAGCATGTGACGATTAACGAGACTGTCTGCGGCGATGTGTTCATTGTATTAACTCCTTATTCGAACAACGCAAACGACCTTGCTTCCCAAGCGGTCGCGATATTCTAAATAAAATTGTTGATCGGCGCAAGTGAAATTTCACAGCGCTTATTTTGCATAATCATGGAGAGTAACGTCATGCCGACGACCTCGCGGGACGTAACGCCTCGTTCAACGACGCTCATAATCACTACGTACAATAAACCGATTCCGCTACGCATAACGCTCGACTCTGTATTACGTCAGAGCGCGCCTCCTAGCGAGTTGATCGTCGCGGACGACGGTTCGGGGGACGAAACGTTTAAGGTCGTTCGTGATTTTCGCGCGCGCGTTCCTTTTCCTGTCGTTCACGCTTGGCAGCCGAACGAGGGTATGCGTCTGAGCCGTAACCGGAACAACGCGCTTGCGCTTGCGCGCGGCGAGTATGTCGTTATGATAGACGGCGATCTCATACTTGACGAGCGTTTTCTGGAAGACCATCTTGCTTTGGCGCGCCCAGGTCGTTTCGTTTCAGGACGTCGCGCGAACCTAGTCGGCGCGACTTTGGACGCGTTGCTTTCCAGCGGCGAGTTAGGGGACTTCCAGGCTAGACCGACGTTGCGCGACGTTACAAAGCGTAAGTACGCTTTTCGTTCGCGCGCGCTTGCCGCGCTCTTTTCGCGGCGTTGGCGCCCTTGCGCCATGTCGAGCGGTAAGTCGGTCTTTAATCTCACGCGTTTTCGCGTAATCGGCTCGAATATGGCGTATTGGCTAGAGGACGCGCGTCGAGTGAACGGTTTTAACGAGCTTTTCGTCGGTTGGGGACCGGAGGACAAGGAGTTTGCGCAACGGTTATCGCGCGCCGGTCTTGAACTTCTCGCGGTTACGAATCTTTGCGTGAACTATCACTTGAACCATGGCTCTTCGCAGCGGGTCGCTCGCGAGGATTTTATACGTCGGTACCCCGAGACGCTTAGTTCAGATAAGATTCGCGTTCAAGACGCGTTTGGACTAACGCGCGCGACGACGTCTGGCGTTCCGAAGGTAGAAGGTCGCTAGACGCGTCTTATTGCGTTGACGTTCGATTTATGGTATACTACGTCGTCGCGCGTTCGGATCGCGCGCAGATTAGCGAACAGGAGCAAGTACAAATGACGCTACATGACAAGATAGAGCAATTGAGCGGTTCCAGGGTCTTCCTGCACGACGCTTTTTTTGCGGCGGCGTTGAAATACGAGGGCGTTCTTGCGGAGGTAATCGAAACGATTACAGGTCGCAATTTGGAGGTCGCTCGTGTTCAAGTCGAGGAAACGGTCGACAATCGCCCTTATCATTCAGTACGTCTTGACGCGACGTGTTACGAGCAAAACGGTACGATCTGGAACGTCGAGATCGAAAATTGGAGCGGTTCGGAGCTTATGCGTCGTATGCGCTTCAACGGTGACGTGATTACCGCGCGCAATTTTAACCCTAAGCGACCTTATAAGGAAGTCCCTAACGTTTGCGTCGTCTTCATCGCCTCGTTTGATTGTATAGGACTCGGGCGCGTCCTTTACGTTCCGACGCGCAGTTTACGCGCGCTTTCAGAAGACGAGCGCGTGGAGAATGAACGCATGGCGGATTTCATCGCGGAGAAACTTGACAACGGACGCTACGAATATATCGTGAACGCGTCCGCGCATGACGAGACCAAGATAACGAAACTCGTCGAGGAGCTCGTGTCGCAAGAGATCGTGCATGACGGGATGTTTCCACACGTGATTAAAATGAAAAACGCATTGCTTAGAACGCCGGAAGGAGAAGAGGAAATGAATCATTGCATAAGCGAATACGAACGGAAGTTAGCGGACGACAACTATCGCCGAGGATACGACGACGGACGCGATGAGGGTCGTGAAGAGGGGCGTGAAGAGGGTCGTGAAGAGGGTCGTGAAGAGGGTCGTGAAGAGGGAGCGAAACTTGAGCGAATGAAAATGTCGGCGTTAAAGGAGCAACTTCTCAGCGAAGATAAGGGCGACGTTTTCATGCGCGCGGTGGACGATCAGGAGTATCGCGATCAACTTTTTGAGTATTACTTTCCTAATGGTCTTCCGTTGCAGGGAGAGGCGTGATATATTTCGCGCGCTCGTTCAACTGGATAAGGCTTTCGATCAGCCGTCCATGTAGCGGGTCAATCAGGTTCTGGTCTTTCTAGCGCGCAAACGATACGCGCGTCGGCGCTAAGAACGCTGGAAGGAGAAGAAGATATGGATCATTGCATAAGCGAATACGAACGGGAGTTAGCGGACGACAACTATCGCCGAGGATACGACGACGGACGCGAAGAGGGTCGCGAAGAGGGTCGCGAAGAGGGTCGTGAAGAGGGAGCGAAACTTGAGCGAATGAAAATGTCGGCGTTGAAAGAGCGCCTTCTCAGCGAGGATAAGGGCGACGTTTTCATGCGCGCGGTTGACGATCAGGAGTATCGCGATCAACTTTTTGAGTATTACTTTCCCAATGGTCTTCCGTTGCAGGACGAGGCGTGATATATTTCGCGCGCTCGTTCAACTGGATAAGGCTTTCGATTAGCCGTCCATGTAGCGGGTCAATCAGGTTCTGCCCTTTCTAGCGCGCAAACGATACGCGCGTCGGCGCTCAGAACGCCGGAAGGAGAAGAGGATATGGATCAAGAACTTAGCGTAGACGAACAGAGGTTAACGAACGATAGTCATGATCAAGGAAATAACGACGCGCGTGCGGAAGCCGTCAGGCTCGAGCGCAAGAAATTTGCGGCGTTAGTAGACAAACTTCTCATGGAGAATAGGGTCTCCTTGCTACTGTGCGCGCTCGACGATAAAGAATGTCGCGAGAAAGCCTTCAAATATTACTTTCCTAACGGCGTTCCGGATGAGGATTCCACGCGCTAACGCGCTGCGTAACGATTTAGTCGTCGTCGCGACGTTTCTGTAAGAGTCAACAATTCCGCGTCCCCGTCGCGCGCTTCGCGCGCGGACGGGTACGCGTTTTTTCATCTCACGGGGTTCATTCGCGCTTTATTGCGCAACGGTAATCACGACGGGACCGAATAATCCAGAACGCTTGAGCGGCGATTCAGGTTTCCAGTCGTTGACGGGGCACCAGGTCTTGCGTTCCGCTTCCGGTAGCTTTGAATCTCCAATGAGGCGATTGACCCAGCAGTTGACAACCTCGACTTCAATCGTGTTCTCTCCCTCTTTAACAAACTTTGTAACGTTTAGTCGATAGGGTTGCGTCCAAACGCCGCCGGCATACTTTCCGTTAATCTTAACCTTAGCCATTTCCGCGACGTCGGTCAGCTGGAGATATATCTCTCCTTGCGGCGCGGCGTCGAGCGTGAAGGTCTTGGCGTATTTGGCGGTTCCGGAATAGTACTTAATCGCGTCGTTGTCGGAGTCAGCCCAGTTAATGAGCGAATCGAACTTAACGACGTCCTTCGGACCGCGCGCAATTTCGCCGGAATCGAAGGTAACGTCCCAAGCGCCGTCCAGAGTAACGAGCGGCTTGACCGCGAGATAGTTCGAGTTGGCGTCGCCTGCAGTCGCCGTCGTATCTTTCGTAAAGACGACGAAATAACTCTCTTGTCCGAAGAACGAAAGCGGAATGGTCGTCCGTCCGTCTTGCGTCTTCCACGCCTTGATCGCGCGCACTTCGCCGGTCGTCGGATCCCATAGTTCCGGCTCCTTACCCGAGACGCGGAAGGTAACTTGGACGTCGAGCAGGTTCTTGTCCGTCTGGTTCGCAATGAAGTAGAAATCGCCGTTCTTCATCGTGCGGCGTCCGTATACGAGTTGGGTCGCGGGATCGTATTCGCAGTCGGGCTTGCAGTTTACCATGGCGAGAGCTTCTTCCATGGTGAGCCCAGAGGCGATCGTTCCCTTACCGACCTTTCTCGTCTTGACCTTTTCGCCGTCGACATTTCCCCAGAGTTCGTCTGCGAGCGCTTTGACTTGCGCGTCCGCATTCGGATAATCTTGGAGACTTGGCGATCGAGACGGTTTGGGACCGAGTACAAACGCGCCGTCTTCCACGAGCGCTTTAATCCGCTTGAGTAAGGCGGGTCGCATTGTGTCGAGCTTAGGCAGTACCAATAGCTTGTACTGCGTTCCGTGCGGAAGCGTTAGAAGCCCGTTTTCGTCGACGCTCGTCGTCTCTTCCAGTACTTCCGCGTTAATGAAGTCGTACTGATAACCCGAGGGTAGCGGCGGATCGACGATCCCCATCATTTTCGGAGCGTCTTCGCCAATGAAGTACGCGACGTCCGCAACGTTTAAGCCTTGTTGCAGCATATAGTTTACGCGCTTAAGGTACATAACGTAGAGATCAAGCTGCTTGAACCACGTGTTGTGACGATTGAACTCGTTGCCGAACCATGCGTTAAATCCAGGAACGCGCTCGTCCGGCTGCTCGACGAAGAGGTGCAGCAGCGTATTGTTAATGCCGTCGGCAAAGAAACGATCCGTGCGCTTCTTCATATTGACAGGACTGCGACCGTACGGGTTGCCAGCGCACGTGTTCGATTCCGCCCAGATCTTCGTCTTACCGTAAATGTGTCCGCATGAGGACGCGATTCGGTTCTCTATATCGCCCAGCGAGCCCTCGCTCCAGTACTCTCCAGCGATCTCGTTCGACTGACCGCCATACTGTAGGAATTCGCCCGGGAATCCCCAGTGCCCGTAGCATTCTAGCCACGTATTGCGTCCGTGTTCATTTGCGGCGTCGCGTAGGCCGCCGACGTACGAATAGGAGACTTCGTCGGCAATAAATCTTCTCAAGTCCCACAGGAAACGATCCGAGACGTCGAGCGAGCTCGCAACGGCGCCGTAGTATACTGGCATATACGGCGTGGGATCGTATCCGAAGGACGCCTTGAACTTCTCCGCGAAGTTGTCCGTGTAGTTTTGACCGCCCATTTCGTAGCTGTCTTGTACGATCGTCTTGAAGGACTTCATATCCTCCTTGGGAAAGCGATTAATGAGGTCGAGCATATAGGCGTTGAAGTGCTCGATCGCGTGTTCGCGACTCATCTTGTCGACTTCGTGTCCTGTCGCTTCCGGTACGGCGGGCGCGTTTTTCGCGCCAGTCGGTACGGCGCCAAAGCGTTCGACGACCCAATCGCCTTCCGGAACTTTCCAGGTTAGCACGCCGTTTTTGAAGTTTTCGGTTAGATTAACGACTTTCGTCGGGTCGTACGCGCCGTTTGAGTCGTTGAGAATACTTTTGTCCGCTTGCGGCCACTGGTATTCCGTCCACATTGGATGCGGCGTTTCGTGCATTTTTGCGAGCGTTTTGTTGAAGACGTCGGATACGGTCGGAGTCGCTTTGAAGGTAACGGCGGCGAGTCCAGCGTCGCGATCGCTTGTAACGACGATTTCAAATTCCTTGGCTTCCGTCGGTTCGAAGGAGTTTGAGACCGGCGCGTAGGGAATGAATCCTACGGTGATCATATCGTTATAGCGACTAATATTGAAGGTCGAGAGTAGTTTCTTTTCCCCTTCGATTTTTGCGTACACTTCCGCCTTTGCGACGAGCGGCTTCGGTTGGAATTCGACGACGACGCTTCGCGCAGTAAACGGTTTGTCGGCTTTCACGACGATGCTGCACGGCTGGTTCGCCTTGAGCGCGTATCCGTCTTTTCGAGTCGCGACGAGCTGTTCGCCGTATCCCTTCGGAGCGGGATATGCGAGCACGTAAACGTCTTGATACTCGTTGGGGTCTTCCGCTTGGAATTCCGGCTTAGCGAGTCGAATAGAGAGATCTGCCGGTCCCTTAACGAGCGTTTCGCTTTTAACGATATATCGCATCGCCATATCGTGCTTGATCCACGGACCGCCCGATTGACTCCAGCCTGGCGAGTTGAAGATTCCGACTTCGACGCCGATTTCCGAGCCGGTCTTAAACGCTTGATGAACGATTTCCCACCATTCGTCGGAGAAGAATCGCACCGGACCCGTCGGTACGGCGTCCTGACCGATATCGCCGATGAAAGCGCGGTCGATTCCAACGGACTTCATTGCCTTGAGGTCTTTGGTAACGCCCTCGCGGGACGAGTTCCCAGAGAGCCAGTACCAGTACGCGCCCGTCTGAACGATTCCCGTCGGATCTTGGAAATCATTGTAGAGGGTCTCGCGGGACGGGTTGGTTGGGGCTTGATTTGTCTCCTTTGGCATTTTATGCGAGAATTGCAAGTCGTTTGCGCGTTGCGCGGTCGCGTAGTTTGCGACGCTTAACGCGATCGCCGCCGCCGCGGCTAGGCAAACGCGGGCTGAACCTTTTAACATATGGTAACCTTTCTGTCCGTTCATGTTGGTCGTACAGGCGTCCTCTTAGCTATTTCTAGCGTCTCCGAACGCCGAATTGTCCTTATAGCTTGATTGTATCATTTTTACCGTCTGTTTCTAGTTGCGCGCTTATTTTTTTTGTTATTAGTCTTTTGCACGGCAAATATGGTTCTTTTTCTTGACGCTCGCGATTGCGGTTTGTATAATACGAGACGTTCGGCGCGTTGTATGCGCGTCGTGTTGCAATGTATATAGTCCATAGATAAACGACGAGGTTAATATGGCGCAGAAAAAACTCCGCCGTAGATCGAGCGAGCGTTACGAGGACGACGAGCGAGAAGTCGTCGACGCGTCGTTTTACGTAGAAACGGATGAAAAACCCGAGCCGGAGCCTGAACCGACCGTAGAAGCGGTCGTTGAATTGACGCCGGAAGAAAAGCGCGAGATGGCGTCGCAACGTTTGAAGTCGCTCGACGCGTTGCGCGGTATCAATATGCTGTGCATAGTTGGTCTCGCGTCCCTGATAACTGCGATCTGCACGTTGCACAGCGCCGATTTCAAGGTCTTCGGGGACTCTGCGGCGCGCGTTGCTCACGCGTTCCGTCAGAGTTGGATCGGACCGTCTCCGGAGACGATCGCGAAGCACATGACGCACACGCAATGGCACGGCGTGTTCCACCACGACACGATCTTCCCGCTCTTCCTATTCCTTGCCGGCGTTTCTTTTCCCTTCTCGCTCTTTAAGCAGCAGGCGAATGAAAAACCGACGTGGCGCATTCTATTAAAGATTTTATGGCGAGGCGTCGCGCTCGTCTTCCTGGGGATTATCTATTCGAATACGGTGAAGTTCGCGTTCGGTGAGTTGCGGTATATGGGCGTCTTGCAACATATCGGTCTGGCGTGGATGTTTGCCGCTCTGATCTATTGGCCGCTCGCGCGACGCACCAAGACGCTCGTCGGAATTTGCGCGTTGATTCTCGTCTCGTACTGGTTCGTCGTCGCGCTCGTACCGGCGCCGGACGTCGCGCCGAAAGAGGCGTTCTCCGCCGCCGCGTTCAGCGCGCGCGCGAAAGAAATGTTTCATCCTCAACCGCTGCCGATCTTCGAAAACAATGAACTACCAGACTTCGACTCCGAGGATTACCCTGAAATCGGAACCGTCGCGCACAACTACCTACCGGAAGGGTGCGTCGTCAACTACATTGACCGCAAGCTCGTGCCGGGCAAATTGTATCACGAGCGCAACGTTGGAATCGAAGGGTTCAAGCGCACGAAAGATCTCGCGTACGATCCCGCTATTTTCCGCAATCTTCGCGATCCTGAAGGTCTCGCGTCGACCTGGCCAGCGATCGCGACCGCGTTGCTCGGCATGATATTCGGCGGCTTCTTGCGACGTAGCGATCTTGAGATTTCACGCTGGAAGAAGCTCAGTATCTTGCTAGCCGGCGGACTCGTTCTGCTCTTAATCGGTTGGGGCTGGCATTACTTCTTCCCGATCAATAAGAATCTTTGGAACAGTTCGTTTGTCTGCTTTGTCGGCGGCTATTCGGCGCTCGCGCTGGGATTGTTCTACTTCTTAATCGATATACTTCCTCTTAAGTGGCTTGCGTTTCCGTTTGTCGTCGTCGGTATGAACTCGATTACGATCTTCTTAGCGAAGCGCATCGTCGACTTCAGCAATATGCGCGACTTCTTCTTTAAAGACGCGATCGACCGCTTTATTCCGACGTCGTACGAGGCGCTAACGGACGCCGAGTCGACGGTCGTCGAGTGCAATTCTTTCGCGCGGATAGCGACGATCGTCGCGGGCTTGATCGTGTCGTGGTGCTTCCTATACTGGCTGTATCGCCGCAAGATCTTTATGCGCGTTTAGCGTCTTTTCGCGTAGTAAACATGAACGCGCCGCGACGCATTGTTAAGCGTCGCGGCGCGCGTTGTTTTATCGAGCGGTATCGTCAATTACGGCAGATCGCGAAATAGAATAGCCGGCGCGAATCCTTGCTCAACGGCGCGTTGCGCGTATTGACGCGCGGTCTCTTCGTCGCGCTCGAAGCCAGAGCCGAAGTATAGTCTTAGCGCGACTTGGAACTGCGCTTTGGCGTCGCCGCTCTCCGCTTGCGCGCGTAATTCTTCGAACGCTTCGCGTTTCGACTTTCCTTCCGGCGGTCGCGTCGTCAATTGTCTAGCGTACGCGCGTCGCGCGGCGTCGAGCGCGGACTCGAATTTCAAATTCGGGAATCGCTTGCTTGCGTCGACGAGCGCGTATATGAACTTCTCCGAGCCTAGCACGGTCGCGACGAGGTCGAGTACGACGAGCGCCGTTTGAATCTGGGGCGTTGAGCATCTTTCGAGAAAGAGGATTGTTTCTTCGTCGTGATCCGTCATGAATTTGACGATCTTTTCGTACACGGCGTCGATTTTATCGAGATCCGCTTTGCGTAGCGCGCGACCTAGCGCGTCGAATTGCGCGTCGTATTCCTCGCGCGTTAATTGTCGTGTCGTCATAAAGCTTCCTTTCTAGCTACGTTCGTCTTAATCTTCGCCGAGATTGTCTTTTGCGTCTTCGAATCGCTCCGTTCCTCGTCCGTTTGCGCGCGGCTGGCGACTATAGATCGGATAGGCGGTAACGACGTCGATTCCGTTTCGCGAATTTGCGCGTAGTATAACAACGATTCGCACGCCGTTGACGTCCTCTTCTAATCGCGTCGAATCCGCTTCGAGCGCCTGTTGCAGGTTCTTGCGCGCGATACGATTGACGGCGGCAAAGACGTCCCCTTTCGACCAATTTGACGGGAAGAAGGTGTGCTGGGGATTGGCGGGATCGTCGGCGATTCTTCGCGCGGAGCGTCGTTCGACGGAGCAGACCTGTACGCCGTTGCTATACCACGCGTGAGTTTTCGGCTTGAGATTCGCGCCTTTCATATAGAGGTACGCGGCGTACGCGTGTCCTCCGGACGCGTGCCGATTGCCCTTTTCGTATTCTCCTCGAAAGATGTGTTCCGCGCGCTTTTTCGAGAAGTATAGGGTCGAATCGCCTTTTCCGCCGGCTTCGCGTTTCAGCAGAATTTTTCTTACGTCGGGGTCGGTCGTTAGCGAGCTTGCGCGCGGTTGCATTTTTTTAAGGTCTGCGTCGTCAATTTGTTCGAGTAAACGCTTGACGGCGTAGTAATTGTTCTGTTCTGCGGCGCGTTGCAACGGGTTGAGATCCGGTTCGAGGGGCGCATAGGGGTACGGCTTTTTATTCCAATTTGCGAGCAGTTCCTTTGTTTTCGCGTCCTTGGCGAGTTGACTCGGCGTTTTCCCGTCGTATTTTGCGTTGAGTTTAGCGCCGCGTTCTAGCAGACGTTGCGCCGCCCAGAAGTTGCCGGTCGCCGCCGCGCGGTGTAGCGGCGTTTCACCCTCAGGGGTCGCGAGGTTAGGGTCGGCGCCGTAGTCGAGTAGTTGCAGCGCGAGCTGAGTCGAATTTGCGTCGTCTAGCGCGAGCGCGTGCCAAATGGGCGGCGCGTCGAATAGCGGCGCGTTGGGATCGGCTCCCGCTTCGAGCAGCGCGTCGACGACAATCGGTCCGTCGCCGGAATAGATTGCGAATGCGAGCGGGGTCTGTCCTTGCGCGTTTGCGCGATTAACGAGCGCTTCTGCGCTTTTGGCGGCGTCGAGCGCGGCGTCGACGGCGGCGAGGCGCTGATCGAGATATTTTAAATCCGGTTCCGCTAGCTTGCGATTCGCGCCGACTAGCTTGGCGAGCGGCGCGTCCGGTTGCGCGCGCTCGAGCTTGGCGTTCTTAACGCCGACGAGCGCCTTAACGAGTTCGTCTTGCGCGCGCGCGAGGGACGGCGCGAAGTAGAGCGCGACCGCGAGCGCGACCGCGAGCGCGAGCGCGAGCGGCGCGAATAGTAAGCGTTGGACTTTCATCATGAGCGTCTCGATCTTTGCCGATCCTTTACGTTACAGCTCTGCGCGCAGTTTTGCGATCGCGTTGCGCATACGTTCGAGCGTTAGTTCTTTACCGATAACCGCCGCGACGTCCGTGCCGCCGCCTGGCGTCGCCTGCATTCCGGAGAGCGCGATACCCAGCGGATAGAGCAGCCAGCCCGCTTTGACGCCCAGTTCGGCGACGAGCGGCGCGCACGCGTCGTAGACGCCCTGACGCGACCAATCTTGCACGGCTTCGAGCGCCGGCAAGAGCTTCTCGAGCGCGACGAGCGCGTCGTTTTCCGTCGTCTTGAACTTCTTATTGCGATACAGTTCGATCGAGTATTCCGGCATTTCCTGAATGAAGGCGACTCTCGCGGGAATATCGCTTAATATCTCGCAACGCGGCTTGAGATTGACGCATAGCAGTTCCAGATTGATCGGTCGCTTAACGACGGACTCGACGTACGGACGCGCTAGCTTGACGAACTCTTCGTCGGAGGTGCGATTGATGTATTGCGCGTTGAAGGCGCGCAATTTAACGATATCGAAGATAGCGGGCGCCTTATTGATCCATGCGGGGTTCCACCTCTTAATCATCTCGTCGAGAGTGAAATATTCTTCGTCGCCCTTGGGGCTCCATCCTAGCAGTAGTAGGTAATTTAGAATTGCTTCTTTTAGATAGCCTTGCGCGACGAGATCTTGATAGCTTGCGTCGCCGTTGCGTTTTGATAGTTTCGTGTGCGCGTCTTTCATAACGGGCGGGCAGTGGATATATACAGGCGTTTCCCAACCGAACGCGGCGTATAGCAGGTTGTATTTCGGCGTGCTGGAAAGATATTCGTTGCCGCGTACGACGTGGGTAATTCCCATGAGATGGTCGTCGACGACGTTTGCGAAGTTGTAGGTCGGCATTCCGTCGCTCTTAATGAGGATTTGATCCTCGAGCTCGCTATTTTCTACCTCGACGCGTCCGTAAATAAGATCGTCGAAATAGGTCGTTCCTTCGGTTGGCATTTTCTGTCGAATCACGTAGGGCTCGCCGGCGTTGAGGCGTCGCTCGACCTCTTCGCGCGGCAACTCTCGGCAGCATCTGTCGTAATGCCCGACGGCTTCCCCCGCCGCTTTCTGCTCCTCGTGTAGTTTCGCGAGTCGTTCCGGCGTGCAGAAGCAGTAGTACGCTTCGCCTTTTTCGACGAGTTGCACGGCGTAATCTTTAAAGATCCCCATGCGTTCGCTCTGCACGTAGGGACCGTAGTCTCCACCGACGTCGGGCCCTTCGTCCCAGACGAGTCCGTTTTCTTTGAGCGTATTGTAAATAATATCGACGGCGCCGTCGACGAGTCGTTCCTGGTCCGTGTCTTCAATTCGGAGAATGAAATCCCCTCCGGCGTTGCGCGCGGTAAGAAAAGCGTACAAAGCGGTGCGAAGATTGCCGACGTGCATGTACCCCGTCGGGCTCGGCGCGAAACGCGTTCTGACTTTACTCATCGATATACTCCCAGTAGAATGGTATAGGTCTGCGACTAGCGCGTTCCTAGCGAGCGTATTGCGTCGGAGCGCGCGTTGAATATTCTTTTAATTGTACACGAAAACGCGCGGTTGGCAACGTCTTTGGCTTGAAAAAAGCGAACGCGATCAACGCATAGCGCGTCGATCGCGTTCAGACGTCCTGCGCTACTCGCAACGAACGAGGTAGTGAAAGGAGGAAAGGGAGGCGCGCAGGACGAAATCGGCAGTTGAGTCGACTATTCTTCGTCGTCTTGCTCTTCTTCCGGTAGTTCCGGGACGTCCGGGAAGATTTCGGCGAGCGCGTCGGCGAGTCGCTTTCCGCGAGCTTCTAGATTAATGACTTTACCGTCTTTATCGACGAGTATCATTGTCGGAATCGCGTTGATTCCGTAGTACTCCGTTATATTGAGGTACTCTTTTCCGTCTTCTTTCTCTTTCGCTTCCATAGAGAGCTTTCGCGCGACGGTCTTCCACGGGGTCTTTTCTTCTTTAACGTACTCTTCGAGCGCGTCGAGATCGGAGTCGAGGCTGTAGCCTAGCACGTCGAATCCGGCGTCGTGGTAGCGCTTATAGAGTTTGAGAACGTTCGGATATTCCGCGCGGCACGGCGGGCACCAGGTCGCCCAGAAGTCGACGAGCACGACTTTACCGCGATAGGAACTCCAATCGACTTCGGTTCCGTCGAGAAACAGACCTTCCATCTTGAGTTCGTTACCCTTGAGTTCGGCGAAACGAATCTTGCCCTCGAGTCGAGTAGCGTACGCCTGACGCCTATCATCCTTGGAAGCCTTGAGAATTTCGAAGCCCTTCTTGAGCGTTTTCGTCGCGAGCTCTTCGTGCGTATACTCGACGATCGAGCAGTATTCCGAGAACCGCCCAAGCGTCATGTCGTCGGTTTCAAGTTCGCCGAGGATTTGATCGAGCGTCTTCTCCAGCGTAGCGACGTCGTTCGCGTCCCCCGCTTTGTCGAGCGTAACGGCGGTAATGAGGTATTTTAGCCAATTAGCGCGCTGCTCGTCGAGGTCGTCGGAGACCATTTTGCGCAATTCGTCGATCTTGCCCTCGCGCGCAGTCTTGAGGGTCTCGCTACGGAACTTATCGAACGCGTCCTCCTCGTCTTCCTTTTCTTCTTCGTCGTCCGCGACGGCGTTCGCGGCGTCGGCGCCGAGCGCGAGTTGCGCGTCGGTTAAGGAATTCGTCATGAAGATAGCGGCGATCGCAGTTGCGCACGCGCAACTTTTAACTAGGGTTCTGAACGTCATTTCTTTGTAACTCCTGTATAAAGCATTGGGGGGGGGCGTTTACTCTACGCGTGGGATATGGCAATTATAAACGTTCTACGCGCTAAAACAAGCGGCGTCGCTTATGTCTTTGTAAAAGGTCAAGAAAAAAGAATCGCGCCGTACGATCAGCGCGATTCCGTGGACTTTGTTGATTAAATAGAGTTTTGAAATTACTTAACTTTGGGGAAGAGTTTCTTGAGGAGCTTTTCTAGTTCTTCGCCGCGCGCGTCGAGCGCTACGACCTTGCCGTCCTTATCGACGAGAATCATCGTCGGATAGCCGTCGATACCGTAGTATTTTATGAGATCGAGGTAAGCGTTCCCGTTCTTCTTAGTCGCGGTGATGGAGAGTTCTCGAGACGCGACCTTCCACGGCATATCATTCTTGCGCAGGAACTTTCTCAGATCGTCGAGTTCATCGTCGACGCTGTAGCTAATGATTTCAAATCCGGCGTCATGATATTTCGCGTATAGCTTGCGCAGATTCGGTATTTCTTCGCGACACGGTCCGCACCAGGTCGCCCAGAAGTCAACGAGCACGACCTGTCCGCGGTACGACTTCCACTTAATCGGCTTGCCGTTGACGAGTAGTCCTTCGACTTTCATCTTCTTGCCAGGCAGTTGCGCGTATCGTATCTTGCCGACGAGCGTTTTCGCCATTCTCTGGTAGCGCTTATCGGTGGATTTTTTCGCGATTTCGTAGCCCTGTTTGAGCGTGCGCACGGCGAGTTCGCTATCGTATACGGCGAGCATATCGCAGTATTCGTCGAAGCGATACGCGACGCGCCACTCAGTTGCGAACCGCGTTATAATGGAGTCGACGACGCCGACGACCGCGACGCGATCCTCAGCCTTAATCGCGACGTCGAGGGACGCCGAGGTTACCATGTAGTCGACCCAATTCGCTTCGCGAACGCTCAGTTCGCTCGTTGCAAGAGCGCGCAACTCGTCGAGCTTGCCCTCGCGCGCAAGGGACATGGTTTGATCGCGGAAGGACGCGAATTTCGCGTCGTCGTCGTCGTCGTCCGCGTCATCATCGTCGTCGTCCGCGTCATCATCGTCGTCGTCCGCGTCATCATCGTCGTCGTCCGCGTCATC
>ONJR01000100.1 GCA_900318195.1 uncultured Planctomycetota bacterium | reverse complement strand
TCTTCCTCGCTAACGTCGTCGCGAACGCGATCAATTTCTTTCCAATACCTTTTGAAGACTCTTTGGAGCGTTTCCTCCCTAATTCCATCAATTTCATTCTCGTTCATAAAAAGTTCTCCTTTCATTGTGTTTTTAACGTTAGCGGCGCGAATTGCGAGAGATGAATAATGCATCTTGTCGGGATTCTTCTCGCGTATATCCGACATAAGTTCACCAAAGTCGTCGTCGCCAACATATCGTGCGTTCGCAATGCAAATGTTCTGACCGTCGTCAAAAATTTCGCCTGTCTCGACGTCCATACGTTTTATCATCGCAAAGGGGCGTCCCTGCGTCAAAGAGGGATCGTCCGTAATGAAAATGACCCATGTTTCGACAAGTTCGTCGAAATCGGCTCTTTTCTCGAGCGAGAACCAATCGATCGCGGAAAAATGATAACGTACTCGTTTCGGCGTCGCGCCGCGTTTATCACGCTGGATCTCGACATTATAAATTCTATCCTTCGAATCGTACGCAAGGACGTCGAGACAAACGCTGTGTCCGAGCGGATTCGTACGACAATCCTGGGTTTCAAGACGCGTGACGACAATATCGTCGCGTCCCAAGACGACGTTGACAATATCTTGAACGCCGGGAATATTGTCTTTCAGAACGACTCGCATAAAAGTGTCGTCGAGCATACTTAGCTCTTCGAGCAAGAGACTCTCTCGTAGCAACTGTCCTTTAAGAGACGAAGGTCTTTTAGCCACGTCAATCCCTCTTCTTACTATACATTATGCGATCGTAGCGCGCTAGCGCGAACGCTTGCGGCCGCGAGTCGAAGAGCGCGATTTACCGCGACCATGTTGACGCCGCTCTTTTGCCGCGCCTTCCCGTTCGGCGCGCGCTTCTCGTTCGGCGCGCGCTTCCTCGCGCTCGTACGCGTCGCGGCGCTCGTCCTTTGAGACGAACTGATTAGCGGGATCGGCGGGCACGGCGATCAAATCGAGTCCCTGCGCGTCGACGATCTCACAGCGCACGAACTCGCCCGGCGTCAGATCACGACCCGTTACGTACACAACGGGATCGACGTCGGGCGCGTCCGCGTACGTGCGACCTAGGCACACGTGCTTCATGAGCGATCCGTTGTCCGCAACCGCGCGCGCGTCGAGTAGCACGTCCATAACGCTGCCGACTAGATTGCGCGCAAACTGGTGCGAAATTCGCTCCTGTTTCGCATAGAGGCGCTCGAACCGACGCGCCTTCGTTTTGGCGTCGACTTGTCCCGACAGGGACGACGCCGGCGCCCCTGGTTCGGGAGAAAATTGGAAGATACCCGCGCGGGCAAATTTTTGCTTCTCAACGAATTCGACGAGTTCGTAAAAGCGTTCGTCCGTTTCGCCGGGATAGCCCACAATAAGCGAAGTGCGAAGCGCGACGTTGGGAATTTCGGCTCGTAGTCGCGCGAGCAACTCCTCGATTTCAGCTTTATCGCCGCGTCGATTCATACTGCGCAACAGCTCGGAATTGCAATGTTGCAACGGCATATCGACATAAGGGACGATCGAGGTCGTACCGGGTTCTTCCAACTTAAAGAGCGCGGTAAGATCCTTATCCCAGAAGAGCGGATAGGCGTACAGCACGCGAATCCAATCGAACTGATTCCGCGATTTGAGAGCTTCGAGTAAGCGCTTCAGCGCCGGCTCGCCGTAGAGATCCTGCCCCCAGAAAGTCGTCTCCTGCGCGATTAAAGTTAGTTCACGAACTCCCTGATCGGCAAGACGACTCGCTTCGGCCAAAATCGTCTCGAGAGGCTTGCTAACGTAGCGACCGCGAATATGCGGGATCGTACAGAATGAACAGAACCGATCGCATCCGTCGGCGATCTTGAGGTACGCCGCGTGCGGCAACGTCAGACGCGCGCGCGAGGAATCGTCGAGCGTTAGATTGCGCGAAGGAGTGTGGAACACTCGAGCGTTCGTCGCAAGTTCGTCGCGCGCCGTCGCCGTTTCTTCGGGCGAGAGCACGCGTAAACTCGCGTTCGCGGGAGGGTCGGAGTCGGCGCGCAAATCCGAGCGCTCAGAACTGAATAGTTGCGCGGCGATCTCGCCTATTCGCGCCTCGTCGAACGGACCAAGCCACGCGTCAACCTCGGGATAGCGCTCGGCAAGCGCTCGACCGTCCGACGCAACGGCGCAACCAGTAACGACGACCGCGCGAACGTTGCCAACACGCTTCTGCTCGAGCGCCTGTTGAATAAATTCCTCCGCCTCGGTCACCGCCGAGCGCAGAAAGCCGCACGTGTTAAGAACGAGAAAATCGACGGAATCAGACTCGAGCTCGAGTCGCGCGCCAAGCTCGCACAAGCGTCCGGAAGTCGACTCTGAATCGACCAAATTCTTCGGACAACCGAGCGAAATTGTAGAAAACGTCTTACCGCGAAGCGCGTCCCGATTAATCTCAGAACGAGCGCTAGACTTCTCCGATACTTCCGAGCTATTCGACATAAGTTCCTTCATGAGTGCGGACGCCAAGCCGCTGTTTAAGGGAGCGCGACCAAGGTCGACGCCGTCTTGCAAAATGAACGCCGCTCGCGTTACGAAGCTACGCGAGAGCGCTACCCGCATTATAGCGTTCGCACAAGACAAGTCAAGTTAATCCCAACGCACGGAGAAAAACGCGAACTTCGCGCAAATAAAACAAACGCGAGATTAATTGCGTAATAACGATTATAAGGAAAAGACGAACGTTAAAAAACAAATTTTAAACTAATTTAAAGCTAGAACCTATAACCAAGATAGATAATATGGGTAAAATAAGAATAAAAGAAGCGAGTAGCAAGAGCTACTTGAAATAGAATCGGATTGAACAGAGAGCGTAATCATGACGAAAAGAACCAAATCGGAGCGTGGCAAGACGAACGGCGCAATCATACTTGCGGCGACGGCGGCTCTTTTCGCCGTCTCGGGATGCAAAGCGCTCGAAGAACATAAATGCTGTCTGTTTTCTGAGGACGGAATTTTCGCGTCGAAAAAGCCCGAGGTGGATCGCGCGACCGCACAAGACGAGCGCGACGCGTTAGCGCGCGCCGCAGTTGCGACCGACAATAAGAAAGAGGCTTGGAATGATACCGACGCAGAAAACGGCGCCGCGCGTAAAACCGGAATCGACCTCAAGAATTTCGTATGGACGACGCAACGACCGAACGGCGGCGCGCTATTTCCTAAACAGTGGCAAGGTCCAGGTCCGGCGCTCGTCGTCGAACCAGCGACGATCGCCGCGCCGGTCGGCTCGGACGTTATCGTCGTCGCAAGCTATATAGGCGAGGATTCGGAGTACTTACGCGTGGGCGAGCAACTCAATTGGAGTATGTCCGGGATCGGAAAGTTTATGGAATCGAATCCGAATGAGTTCGCAAACGGACAGATCGCCAATATTGGTTCGCGTTGGCGCTCGAATGGAAGTTGCCTGAGCTGTCTAACGAAGACGTCGAGGGACGTCGAAGAGCGTAGCATGACGACGTCGACGACCGGTCAGCTCTGGCGCATCAATCGCGGTACGGACACGCAACTCGACGACGTTACGATTCTTCGCGGACAATCTTGGGCGTCGGTCTCGGCGTTCGAGGAGGGAACGTCGACGATCGTCGTTATGTCGGACACGATCGGCAACTGGAATAAGCGCCGCGCGGTCTCTGAAATTCACTGGATCGACGCCGCGTTTCGTTTTCCGGAATCCGGTGTGAGTACGGTCAAGACATCGCGCGATTTGACAACGACCGTCGTTCGCCGCACGACCTCGGAGCCGCGCGAAGGCTGGAAAGTGCGTTACGACGTCCTCTCGGGAGACGCAGGGGTCGGTCCGAATAACGCTCCCTCGGTTACCGTAACAACAGACGCAAACGGTAACGCGACGACGCAGACGACGCAACTACGCGGCGAACCCGGCACAGCGAAGATTTCCGCGACGATCATACGTCCGGCGACGGAAACGGCGCGCGAGGTCGAAGTCGACAGTAAGACGATCTTCCAGACGTGGTCGGCGTCCGGCGCGGTTACGATGGCGCTCGTACCTTCGACGACGAGCGCTAACGTCGGCGAAACGGTTTCTTATAGGGTAACGCTAAACAACCTTTCCGACTTCTATCAGAACGCGACGGTCGAAGTCACTTTCCCCACTTCGGGAATCGACAGCGTAAATTTTCCGGTTCCTCCCCAGAGGGAGGTGGCAAACGGCGTGCAGTGGGACGTGGCGACGATTGCGCCGCGCAAGAGTACGTCCTTCACTTTCTCATACCGCAAAACGCTGAGCGGCGCGACACATATTACAGGACGCGTTGTCCGCTCCGAGCCGACCTCGCCGCCTAGAACGCAAAACGGTCAGCCCAATAGCGCGCCCGCGCAACAGCCGCAGAACGACGGAGTACCGCCGGTTGTTTCGCCGTCCGCCGATCCTGCGAGCGTACAACCGAGCTTGCAACGCTAGAACGCGAGCTTTGATTTCCGCTCCTTTCTTGCAAGGTAGCCCTTTACCAACGCGCAAATTATCGTTATAATATGCGCGGCGCGTCGCTGAGGCGGTATGGACTCGCGGAGGCGACGCCAAGGATATGTAGTAGAGACACACCTTTAAATTACGGGCTAGCCGGACGACCGGTATGGATTTATGAGCACACAAGACACGTCGTTGCGCGTCGTTGTTACAGGTATGGGAGCGGTTTCCGCGTTAGGCGGCTCTCTCGAAGAATTATGGCGCAGCAGTTCCGAGGGCATAACAGGAGCGCGCGCGAGGAACGCGAACGATTCTATTCCGGTCAACAGTCTCGCGCCGGTCGATTATTTTACCGGCGCCATACAAGATTTTCCGAGCTTAGACGACGCTCAGAAGAAGGCGATTCGCAAGGGCGTCAAGCTCATGGCGCGCGAGATCCAGATGGGGGTCGCTTCAGCGCAGAGCGCGCTGCTTGCGGCGCGTGTCAACGGCGCGTTTCCCGCCAATCGTATAGGCGTTTCGTACGCTTCCGATTTTGTCGTAACGACGCCGCAGGAGCTTACGGACGCGATTGTCGACTGCGGGCACGACGCGTCTGGGCGTCTTAATTTCGCGCATTGGGCAGAGTCTGGTCTTTCTAAGATGACGCCGTTGTGGCAGTTGAAATATCTCACGAATATGTCGGCGAGCCATATAACGATCTACAATCAATTCTACGGACCGGCGTTTGACGTAACGAACCGTGAGGCGTCCTTTGCCGTTGCGTTGGCGGAAGCGGTCGAGACGATCAAATCGGGTCGAGCGGACTGCATGGTCGTCGGCGCGACGGGAACCAGAATTCATCCTTTTCGATTCGTCGACGCGCTGAAATACGGCGAACTAGCGGACGACGCGCTTGACCTCGCGCGCGAGCCGGCGTTGGACGCGACGCGACCCTTTGACGCGCGACGATGCGGCGCCGTTCCAGGCGAGGGCGCGGCGGCGATCGTGATCGAAACGGAAGCGAGCGCGCGTGCGCGCGGCGCTAGTATATACGCTGAGATCGTCGGCGGCGCGCACCGCGCGGTCGTTAAGAGCGCGCGCTGTGCAAACGGCGCGAAGGGCGACGTCTACGCCGACCGCGATACGTTGCGCGAATCGTTCAGACTAACGCTCAACGCGCTCGTTGACAAGACGGGTCTCAACGTATGCGAGTTAGGGCACGTTAATGCGAACGCGCGCGGCGATCGCGAGCTCGACGCGGCGGAAGCGCTGGCGCTGCGCGACGTGTTTGGCGATAAAATGGACGCCATACCGGTCGCGTCTCTGAAGGGGCACCTTGGCAATCCCGGCGCGGGCTCGGGCGCGATCGAGACGATCGTCGGAATACTCGCGTTACAGAAGAACGCGCTCTTCCCGACCCTCAATTTCCACGACGCCGATCCCGAGTGCCCGGTCAATCCGACGCGAGAATTCGGCGCGCCAGCCGGCGACTCCTTTATTAAACTGTGCGCGAACTCCATTGGTCAGACGGCGGCGGTACTCGTCAAACGCTACGAATAACGCGCCGCGGCGCTGTAAGAAGACTCACGCGCTTTTCTGCGCTGAAAGGCGCCCCGTAGGGGGAAACGATAATCTACGCGCCCGCGCGCCGCAGACACGAATTGACGACTCATACCCGCAAGAGAAAATCAGTCTTCGTCGCGCGTTAGACCCTCTATTGCGCAATATAGTAATCGAGTAGCGTCGTTTCTATTTTACAGAGAGGCGAACCCCCTTGCGGGTTCGTTTCGACGCTGATTTCACGCGAGAGCCCGCCTGGAACGTTCGGCGAGAGCGTGCGGCTCGTATTGAAGTTTCGACGATTGAAATTCGACGACTGCAACGCAGTATAATTAGCGTTCGCGCCGCCTAACACCGCGTTCGCCGCCGTCTGCTGCACGACGTACAATTCGTAGGTCGCGGCGTCTTGACCCGACGCGGGTTCAAGCGGTTCGCGCGTCGTCTTCTTCTGCAGTACGTAGGGCGCGAAGACGGAAGAGTACCACACGACGGTCGTTTCGCGTTGTTTGTCGACAATTCGAGTTACGCGCCTTGTCTGGCATGGAATCGCGCGGCGCCCAATAATGAGCTTCTCCGGCTCGCTCTCTTCTACGGTAGTGGATTCGTCGCAAGGCGCGTCCCAGAAATCGAATCGTCTCGTCTCAGTGCGCTTCGAATAATCGACGTCGCCGACTTTAAAAACCGAATCATATTGCAGACTATACCGTTTCTCCGCATAATCAACGTTGACAAGTTGCACGCGCGTCTCCGTTACGCTCTGCGTCGTCTTGCCGTTCTCGTAGGACCAGGAGGTCGTGCGCAGACGCGCCCAACTACCGACGGGAAATTTCGCCCAGCTGGAATAGATCGCCGCCTGATCGCCGCGCTCGGGGTCGCTCGCCGTCGCCGTGGGAAAGGAGTCCGTCGGCTCGGGAGACTCAACGTTCCAGCCAAAGGAAGCCGTTAGACCGCCGAAAAGAAAAAAAGGAGGCGTCGCAAACGTCGCGCTGCGCGAACCAGAAAGTCCAATACCCGTCTGCTGCGACACGCGAGGCGAAACTTCGACTGAAAAGAAAGGACGTTGCGGCGAAGGAACCGCGCCAGGCGTCAATCGGGGAAAAGCGCCCGGCATACGCGCGCGACCAACGACCGCGCCCGACGGCGTGCGCACAAGCTCGCCCGAGCGCGAAGGCTCGCTAGGCGACTCCTGCGCGATAAGCGGCATAAGCGCGCACGTAAGGCAAACGCATCCCAAACCCAACCAAACTCGCATTACTCGCAAACTTTCTATTCTTATCTGTCTTAACGCCAAACGAGCGCGCGCCCGTTCACAGAGAGGCAGTATAGAATCTTTGCGAAAGAATGTAAAGAGCGATTTATTCCTCACGTCCGACGATTACTCAGCGCCGCTCGAAGACGACTCGCGCAACTCGGCGCCGCGCTCGCTAACGCGCTCAAAAATCTCGGCAACGGCGAGGTCAAGCTCTGCCGGAACCGTCTTTAAATCGACTAAAATCGAATCGCGCGTCCACTTCACAAGAAGCTTCGGCGTACCGCGCTCAAGAGCCTCGGCAAGTTCCGCTGAAGAATGACCCTTAAAACTCAACTCTACCAGACGCGTCGGCGACGTCGGCATATTCGCCGCTCCGCACAAAAGCGAACGACCCGAAACAACGCGCGCATAATCTACCCCTGCGAACGTCGACGCCATCGCGGCAAGTCGACTCGCGCGACTTTCAAGATTATCGACCGACGTCGAAAGCGTGCGCAACACCGGAATCGTCGCAAGCGCCGCGCTAGGATCGTCGTAAAGCGCAAGCGTCTTCGCAAGCGCGCCGATCGTAACGCGATCGACCGGCGCAACGCGCGCAAAAGGCGTTGCGCAAATACGAGAAACGTTATCACGACTACCGAAGAGCAAACCGCAATGAGGACCGCCTATTAGTTGCGCTCCGTCGCACACGACAAAGTCAAAGCCCGACTTCAATTGTTCGCCGATCGTCGGGATCGAAGAATAGAAATACTCCGAAAGATCGAGCAACGGCGCAAATTCCAAATCGGCAACGACCGCAAAAGAACGATCCGCGCCGTCCTTGAGCTTCAGCAGATCGGAATCGGCGACCGTGCGCGCGTCGACCGACCAGCGACCTATCGCGCGCCATACCAACCGCGTCTCGGCGTCCAACGCGCGGTCGTAATCGCGCGCGTCGATCGCATTGCACGCGCCGACTTCGCGACGTGTAAATTGCGGAAACGCCGCGAAAACGTCTTCCAGCCGCGCGCCGTCCTCGCGCTCGCACATATCGCGGCGCGCTACCACGAAGTTGCCGCCAGACGTCGCGTACGCGTGAAGCAACGCCAACCGCGCGAGCTCCGTGTTCGGAAAGATCGCGGCGCTCTCCGCGCCGGTCAAGCGGACAAGTCGCGCGAGCGCGTCCCTCTCGCGCCGAACGTCCTGACGGCGAGAGTACGGCGAATCCGGCTCCGCCGCAAGCCACACGCGCTCCTGCAACGCGACGTCCGCGAGACGTTCAAGATCGTCCGGTACAATGCGTCCTCGCGCGTCGATCGCGAGCGCTTCCTCCGAATCGAGCGCCGCGTCGAGTCGCGCTACGACCTTCTCAAGCAACTCGTTGACGTCAGGAAGTCGTTGTGAATTCACCGCGTAGCGCAATTCCTGACGCGCGTCGTCGAAAACGCCTTTTAGAATCTCAACGACCGTCGAGGGATGAAGACGTTGCGCTAACGGCTTAACGCGCGGAGAGTTGAGAAGATCAAATATGTAAGTAAAGGGAAACCAAGTTGGCTTTGTCATACCGCGATCCAATTGACTCGTTGCGTAATACGCGCGCTGGAACGACGTCATTCCGACGCGCGCGACTTATTGCGCTACATAAAGTTAATACTGAACAAAATTAATCGACGCAGGATTGCCGTCGCGCGCGACGTGTGGAAACCGTTTCGCGTACTCGACCGCGCATTCCCAGACGCGCGACCACTGCTCTGCCGTGAACGCGTTGCGGCGCCTCGCCATACCCTGCGCGTCGTCGCTACAGAACTCGCAGATCTTCGGTAGAAAATCGGTCCACGCGCCGGAACTGCGAGCTCCCGGAAGAATATCGCGACCAGGCTCGTCCGATACGTACGTATTGCTCGAAAGCAATTGCATTTTCGGACGAAGACGATAACGCTCAACGAACTCGTCCGGAAAGCGCAGTAGAACGGCGCAATCTAGCTCGAACGCGTATGCGGCGACCAGCAAAGGTTTTACGGACACAACGAGCGCGGGGTTCGCGTCGCCCAGCCGAAACGCTTCCGCGAAGTCTTTCCACAACGGTCGACTGAACGCAAGATTATACGCAAATCGCCGCCAGATATACTTCGGACTCCAAGAGCCAAGTTCGGGCGACAGCGCCTTGACCTTCTTTTTAGACGGTTTAATATTGACGGGATTGTCCGAGTAACTCGTTACGCTCATAATTAAACTCCTTTCCAAGAAAGCGCGATCAATCGATTCGATCGCGTTCTGCGCGCGATTAGACTGATATTCTGGCGTCGCGAGCGTTATAACTAACGCTCGCGCAATGAGTAGACCGTAATACTCGGCTTATTCTTTCGGCGCGCGCGGCGTAACTTTCGTCGTGCCGCCGCCGCGCAACGAGAGATCGAACGGCTTATTCGTCTCCCACGAGCCGCCGGTAAAGTCAGGAAATTCGATCGGTTGCGAGCCGTGCGTTACCGACCACAAGCTCAAGGGCGTAACCGCGCTCCATGTCGCGCCTTCGTAGACTGAAATATTCAGCGGTAGACCGTTGTGCAACGAGTCGATAAGCTGGTAGTCGCAAATGAAGTCCATACCGCCGTGCCCGCCGAATTTGACGGCGTTCTCCTGGAGGAATTCGATCAGTTCGGGCTTATATTCCTTTTCGATCTCCTTCATTTCGTCGTCGTTGAGCGGACGATCGTGCTCGAGATAAATGCGCGCAGGTTCAGGGTACTTCTGCACAAAACCTTGGGTTCCACTGAGCATATGGATTCGCGAATAAGGGCGCGGCGAAACGCGATCGTACTGAATTTTAATCACCTTACCCTTCTCTGTACGAACGAGCGACGTGTTCATATTGCCAGTAAAAGAAGCGCCCGCAAACTGCTTGTGGTACTCGCTACCGCGCGCGAGAATCTCCTCGAAAACATGCCCCGTCGAGAAGTCGTCCGTCTCGACCGACGTCAGAAAGTTAGGTTTATCGCCTGCGTTAATACGCATCGCCTGACAGACCGGTCCAAATCCGTGCGTCGGATAGCGATTACCTTTATTCAGCGCGCCGACTGCGAAACGATAGTACCCGCCCTTCTTGCTGAGCGGCGGCATGGGCTCCTCAAAGATCGTCTCAGCCGGGAAATAGTGGATGTACGCGCCCTCGCCGTAAACGAGTTCGCCGAGCGCGCCGCGCAACGCCATATTGATCGTGAGCGACTCGAAGAAGTCAAAGCAGCAGTTCTCGAGAATACCGCAATACTTCTTCGTGCGTTCCGACGTCTCGACCAACTTCCAGCAGTCGGCGAGCGTATAACCGAGCGGAACCTCGCACGCCGCGTGCTTGCCCGACTCCATAACCGCGCTCGCCATTTCCGCATGGAGATACTGCGGCGTCGTTACGTAGATAAGATCAAGATCGTCGCGATCGAGAAGGTCGCGCCAGCTACTTTCGTCACGATAGTACTCGTCCGGAGCGGGATAGTCGACGCTACGCAGCCAGTCGCGCGCGCGAGCTATCGGGTACTCGTAGCAGTCGGCGATCGCCTTGATCTCGACCCCGTCGAACTGCGCGAGACGCTTCATCGACGCGAACCCGCGATTACCCATGCCGATATAACCTACTCGGATATTAGAAATCGCCGGCGCCGCGTACTCGCGCATATTAAACGCCGAACGACGCCCCTTCATAATGAGCTTCGTCTCCTCCACGTCGTCCCGCAGATTCTTCTCCGTTCCATACGCGTTCGCCGCTAGCGCGAGCGCGGAAAGTCCAAATGCGTTGCGAAAGAATTCGCGTCTACTACTCGGCATATCAGTGGGGCTCCTTTCTCGTCGACGGCGAAACGTCGCGACGAATGCTATTAACTATACGTTAAGACGCGGAGCGCTGCAAAAGTAGCGCTCGCGCGCGAACTCAATGATATTGTAACCAATGAAAATCGCTTTGCAAGACGCGAACGCCTAACAACGGGAGCGGGAACCGAACGACGCGCGCGGAAGCGCGAAATGCCCGTCTGGCTTCGGACCGCTTGCTCTGACAATAGTCCACAATTTCATGAAATCTGACTTTTCTGTAGATTTATCGCTTGACAACGTCTACGGTGGTCGTCATACTGTCGTTGTGATTCGCGGTCGCCCCGGGCGACTTGGACGACAATTGCTTCCGCACGGCAACGCAGAGTTCTCGCTCGACGTCGGCGCATTGCGACAAGGAAGAACAAGCGTCAAAACGGTCAAGATAGGCAAAATAGAAACGAGGAAAACCATTATGAAAAACTTCTGGCTCGCCTTAACCTCGGCTATTCGCTCTTTCTTTCACGATACCGCGCGTACGCCTCGTCGCGTCAAGGGACGGCGCGCGCGAATTGAGCCGCTTGAAAATCGACTCGCGCTCTCCGCGTCCATGCCGACTTCGACCCTCGCTATTATTCGGGAGGCTATATATGCAAGCGCCGCGCCGGCTCTTGTCGCGCAGTACCTCGCGTCGTCGCAAGCGCTAGCGCAATCGATCGACTTGTGCGCCTTCGCCGAAACCGTTATTCTCGACGAAGACGCGCCCCGGTTCGAGGAGGAACATGACGCAACGACGAACGATTCAGACCGCGAAATCAACCTGTCTGTAACAACAGACGAATACGCGTCAACGGCGTACGAATCGGACGCAACAAAAGATTATGAAGAACTCGTCGCGCAAGCGCGCGAAATGGTCATTGAGAACGTCTCCGAGACGCAACTCTCAGAAATCGATTTCCAAGGGGAACTCGACGATGAAATTGAATACTACTTCGACAGATTCGGAGTCTATATTAACGGGGAGCGGTGTATCGCTCTAGACGACGTCGCAAAATTACCGCAAAGCTTTCGAACTCGACGTGCCGACGCTAATCGCGCTATAAGCGTAGCGTCTCGAACTATGGACGAGGCAAATGGACTTCGTAGCGGCGGCGGCGATAGCGGGGGAAGCGATCCGGAAATCGAAAGCGTCGACATTGAACTTGACGTGGAGTACGTTAGACGCTATGGCTCGAACGCCGTATTAACGCTTAACCCCAACGCAATAAGCGAAGGGTACGATCCCTATGATGAAGATAAAACGGTTCAAGGTTATCTAGCGGGCGACTACATGAAAGTAGGGCTTCCCCCTATTCCTGTGGGATACGAAGCGCGCGTAACCTTTAAAGGAACCGCGACCCGAGGGCAAGATTACGTTGTTTTCACATCCTATCCGCCTACTCTCGATTTGAATCCGTTGTACGGAAATCTAGACCATTCCGGCGGCGCGGCGTTTGTCTATGTCTTTCCGACTGAGGATTGCGAAGCCGAGTCGGATGAAACCGCTACTCTGCGAATTGGAACGCCGCAATTACAAGCGAGCGGCGGAACCGATACGCACGCGTTTAATATGCTAGTCGATACTGCAACGACTACGATTATTGACAACGATCAATGGAAGATCGTCGTTACGCCGGAAGCGCCATATACAAACGCCGACGAAATAATAATAGCAGAAGGTACGACAACAGAGAGCGCGCCGTCTAACACTGCTACTTTCAGAGTATCGAGAGTTGAAAATTTACTGTTCCGAGGTGGAGACGATCATTATCCTATCGAAGTTAGGCTAACCTTCCCACGCCTCGGTCCGGAAGCGGGAACCGCTAAACGCGAAGATTTTAAAATATTGGCGATCGATGAAAATGGGAATATGACTCAAAGAACTCCAGAAGAGTTCACGAATCTGATACGCGTTACCATTCCGGCACAGTCTGATTCTACGTTTATTTCAATAGAAGCGGAAGACGACGATTTAGTTGAACGACTATACGAGAATATAAAGTTTTATGTATGTGGCGCCTATAATCATAACGACAATAGCTTGCGATATGCCTATGAAGACGTCGGCGCTCTCGAAGTTAAAATCGAAGACGACGACAAACTAGTCCTCGAAAAACTACAATTCGACAATAATGGGAATCTCTAAAAACCCCTCTAGCTAGAGGGGTTTTTAGAGATTCCCAAAGAACAATTCGCGTCGCTTTGTTACGTTCGTGAACCCAATCGTCTCCAAAGGACTTTACCCTTTCGTTTCGATAGCGCGCGCGATTAACCGCATACATCCTAACGTGGAGTTTCTACTCGTCGAAGGACGCGATAGCGCGCGCCAACGCGCTGATATTCCAGAAGCGCGGGAATTGCGCAATATCTTCCGTATGCCGAGCGTTCGCGAGCCGCGAGAATTCTATTCGCAGACAAGAGCGCTCATTATGCCGTCGTTATGCGACGAGGCGTTCGGGCGCGTCGCGGTCGAAGCGGCGTTGAATCGAATTCCAATCCTCTGCTCAACTCGCGGCGCGTTACCCGAAATTATTGCAGAGCCGTCGGCGTTACTCGAGTTGCCGCCAGGCTTTTCTGCGCACACTAAACGACTACCGTCTGAGAAAGACGTCAAGCCTTGGATCGAGCGCATTCTCGAACTCTGGCAGAACGAAAGTCAAGCGCGTGAACTCGGCGACCGTCTCGCCGCTCATGCGGAAAAATACAGACAAAAAGAATCGGCGCAAAGAACGCGAGAATTCTTTAACGCTTAAAGGAATAATAGACGCATAATGATTCGCATTTTTACTCAGATTCGCAAATTGTCAATAGTCTTTCCTTTAGGCATAGACGCCGCGTCAAAGCGCCGAACCGCGCTATCGTTGCAACAGTCGCACGAGAAGTCAACATTACCTACGCGTCGCTTTTAAACTGATTGCGCGCGTGCGTTTCTAGGCGTTGCGCGCGCAAATAATTGTGTCTGACAAATCTTACTGCGTCTAACGTTAGACGAACTATTGGCAATCGTTGCTCTTAACGACGTAACGGTATCTACTAACGTCGTTTCATGAGCGCCGTCTTTCCCTCTTTCCAATTCGTCGTCGTTTTTAACTTATCCTCATTGAGATTCGTAATAGATTCGGAAAAGACGCAGTTAATAAAAAACGCGTCGTCGATCTTAATCATATCGAAATCACAATCCACAAAGACGCAGTCGATAAAGGTATAGCCGGAGAGATCGAGCGGCGTTTGATCAACGCCGCTCAGCGTCAAACCAGAGACGAGCCCGACGCCGCTTCGGTATTGCGTCTCCTTCAGCGCTGATAACTTCACCGAATCGAGCGCGTCCACGCTGTTGGTTCGCGGTCTACCGTCCCCGAGCACAACGGGCGACTGGTAGTAGTCCAGCTTGCAGTCGGTCAGGACAAAATAAACTCGACCAGCGCGTTCGGACGCCGCGCCTTTTGTTAGTTTCGCGTAGGACAAATCCGAGAATCCAAGATTCACTACGGTTAAAGACGGAGAATCGTTAAAGACCGTTATTTCGGCGCCGCGAAGATTAAAGAGTCCTGTCGACGGCTCGCGCAAGGTCAAGAAACGATCAACGCTCATTCTGAGTCCTTTGATATACCGAACGTCGGCGCCTGTAAAATCGCAATCAACAAATTCCGCTTCGCTAACGTTTGCGTGCGAAAGATTCGTTCTGACAAAGGAACAGTTGATAAACTTACCTTTAAAGATCGCGTACGAAAGATCTAATTCAGAAAAGTCGACGTCCTCAATCGGTTTAACGCGTGCGACGACTTGTTCGCGTTCGAGGAACGGTCCGTAACATTCTATCTCTTCATCGTCCCAGACAGGTCGGTAATTACGCCCCGGTTCGATGGGAATAAGTTTATCGTCCTGAGAGCTCGTATGATGGTTAAGATTAACGAAATAAGCTCGGTCGTCGTCTAATTTAAGCGTGAGGTTCGATCTAACGCGAACCTCGCTCTTGCGCGTGGACGACGCGGCGGAGTTTGACGCGCTATCCTCCTGACTCATAGCGCTCGGAAAAGCTATAAATATCGTTGCCAGGAGAACGACCGCAACTCGAATGCGCGCGCGCGCAAATAATTCGTTATTCATTGTCGTTCTCCTCGATCTTCAATGCTTCCACAGCCGAAGCGCTGACATTGATTGTCGAACAATACGCCTTAAAAACCTTGCCATACCGCTCGAGCGGCACGTGGTATGTTTCGTCGAAGTTCGCGATCGGAATCGGGCGCGTCGGGATAAGACGCAGGCTCTCGATCAGCTCGTCGGTCGCAGCTTCTTCAAACGCGCGTGAGAAGTAGAAGCGAATCTTATCCATACTATTGCGGCGCAGATTCATCGTTCCATAAAACTCCGAAATAGGAATGTTTGTGCAGTCGATGAATTCGCAATTAACTAGGTACGAGTTGGTAAGTTTAAGGTTCGTAAGGTCGCAATGATCGAAAACGCAGTTGACAAGAACAAGATTCGAAAGATCCCAATCGAGCCGACGCTGACTAGATTCATGAAATTGGAACTCGCCGCTTTCAGGTCGACTCGAGCGCCAGCGATTTAAAGCGCGCTCTTTAACGTATTGCGTATGCGGAAAGCCGTATAAACGACGCGTCCACATCAGTCCGTAGAGAACGCCTGCCTTGTAGTCGCGCGTACGTTGAAAATCGGAAAACTCCAAAACGCGGTCTGTAAAGGATACGCCCGTATTGCGAATAACCGCGTCGTCTAATATATAACGAGGACGATCGACCCGCTCTTCAATCGGTAGCGCGCCAAGTGGAGGAACCCACGTGAGAATATGACAGTTCGTCAAATCGCACCCGGAAAAATCAAGCTGTTGAAAGTCTTCGTTCGTTACGTCCACAAGCGCGAGCCGACAGTCGCGCAACATGAACTTACCATTTGCGTCCCGACGCGTATGAGCAAGTATGCGCGACGTCGTCGTCCAGTCGGTTACGCCCTGTACGAGCGCGTCGGTAAAGTCGCTTCCCCTTAAAGAGTCAAGATTACGACGAACAATATTGTCGTCGCCGAGAAACGGCGTGTTCATCGCGCCCATTTTCGCATAGCTCAAATCGGCGCCGCAAAACAAACTGTCGCGAAAAGAGGCGCCGCTAAAATCGCTACCCGAAAGGTTCGCGCGTGAAAAGTCTACGTGCGAATAGGTCGCGCGCAGATACGTATCGTAGCGATGAAACGATATTTGTCCAAGATTCAAACCGCTATAATCGCCGCCGCTAACGATCCAAACGACCGCGCCAAGCTCCGGTATAAAGCGCGCGTCCTTATTAAACGAAGGCGGATCCTGCCCCAAAGCGGTAAGCGACATTGTAAGGAACGAAAAAAGAAAGCCTAAAACGCTAATTTTACGAGGCATAGTACCTCCTTCGCAAGGAACGTAACGCAACTGCGCGACGCTATTAAGGATCGTTGCGGTCCTAAACCGACGCAGAAAAGGGGCGAGGCGTCTCGCAAACGCCGCGCCCCGTACTTACTAGAGAAAACGCGATAAGCGTGAGAGTCGGCGCGCGGTATTACTTCGCAAATTGCGCGTCGAAAACGACGTCGACGTTCTTCGGGAACGCGACCTTCTTAACGTATTCAAAGGATTCCTTCGCGCCGAACCAGCGATCCATACGTTGATCTTCCCATTCGACGGAAAGCGGACCTTCGTAGTTCGCGTCGTTGAGCGCGCGAATAATCTCTTCGAAGTTCACGTGCCCGCGACCGACCGACCGGAATTCCCAGCCGCGACGATAATCGCCGAACGGAAGATGCGAGCCGAGAATACCGTTTTCGCCGTCCAACTGCAACGCCGCGTCTTTCATGTGGACGTGGAAGATACGATCTTGGAAACGACGAATGAACTTCACGGGATCGACCATTTGCCAAATGAGGTGAGAGGGGTCGAAGTTAAAGCCGAACGCCGGGTGATAGTCTAGCGCTTCGAGCGCGAGTTGCGCGGAATGGATATCGAACGCGATTTCCGTCGGATGGACTTCGAGCGCGAACTTAACGCCTTCTTCCGCGAAGACGTCGAGAATCGGGGTCCAGCGTTCTTTGAGGAGTTTGAAGCCGTCGTCGATCCAGCTTTGCGGAACGGGCGGGAAGCTGTAAAGGTACGGCCAGATGGAGGAGCCGGTGAAGCCCGTGACGATCGAGGCGCCAAACTTCTTCGCCGCTTTCGCCGTGAGTTTCATCTCTTCGGCGCAGTTCTTCCAGACTTGCTCCTTGTCGTCGCTACGGAGGTATTCCGGAATGACGGTCAGATTGCGTTCGTCGATCTGGTCGAGGACGCCTTGACCAACGCAGTGGTTCGAGAGCGCCCAGCATTTGAGCCCGTACTTCTCAAGTTGCGCCTTCTTCGCTTCGCAGTATCCGTCTTCGTTGAGGCATTTACGAACGTCGAAGTGGTCGGTCCCGCACGCGAGCTCCAGACCTTCGTACCCGATCTCCGCCATCTTCGCGAAGAGTTCGTCGGACATAACGTCGCCAAATTGACCGGTAATAATCGTAATGGGTCGAGCCATAACAGCCTGTCTCCTAATTCTAATATGGTGTTAAATCTGGAATCGCGACGAATCGCGACGCCATATCGTTATAGTTAAGACCTCGCAACGAGGCGTGCGCGGCGCTTTATTTCGCGAACTGCGCGTCGAAAACGACGTCAACGTTCTTCGGAAAATCAACTTTCTTAACGAACTCAAAGGACTCCTTCGCGCCGAACCAGCGATCCATACGCTGATCTTCCCACTCCACCGAAAGAGGACCGCCGTAGTTAATATCGTTGAGCGCGCGAATGATCTCTTCGAAGTTCACGTGCCCGCGACCGACCGACCGGAATTCCCAGCCGCGACGATAATCGCCGAACGGAAGGTGCGAGCCGAGAAGACCGTTCTCGC
Source organism: uncultured Planctomycetota bacterium (assembly GCA_900318195.1). Lineage (GTDB taxonomy): Bacteria > Planctomycetota > Planctomycetia > Pirellulales > Thermoguttaceae > RUG369. The sequence goes on along the minus strand of ONJR01000100.1, from coordinate 19,074 downwards.
CGTCCAACTGCAACGCCGCGTCCTTCATGTGGACGTGGAAGATTCTATCGGCAAATCGGCGAATGAACTTCACTGGATCAACCTTCTGCCAGACGAGGTGCGAAGGATCGAAGTTGAACCCGAAAGCGGGGTGGTAGTCTAGCGCCTCGAGCGCGAGTTGCGCGGAGTGGATATCGAACGCGATTTCAGTCGGGTGGACTTCGAGCGCGAACTTAACGCCCTCTTCCGCGAAGACGTCGAGAATCGGGGTCCAGCGTTCTTTGAGGAGTTTGAAGCCGTCGTCGATCCACTTCTGCGGAACGGGCGGAAAACTGTAAAGGTACGGCCAGATGGAAGAGCCGGTAAAGCCGGTAACGACGGAGGCGCCGAACTTCTTCGCCGCTTTAGCCGTGAGCTTCATTTCGAGCGCGCACCCTTGCCAGACTTGGCTATAGTCGGCGCTACGCAGGTAATCGGGAATGACCGTTAGATTGCGTTCGTCGATCTGATCAAGGACGCCTTGTCCGACGCAGTGGTTCGAGAGCGCCCAGCATTGCAGCCCGTATTTTTCGAGTTGCGCTCTTTTCGCGTCGCAATATCCAGGTTCAAAGAGGCATTTTCGCACGTAAAAATGATCGGTTCCGCACGCGAGTTCGAGTCCGTCGTAGCCTATTTCTTTAATCTTGGGAAAGAGCTCGTCCGACGGCACGTCGCCGAACTGACCGGTTATGATCGTAATGGGGCGCGTCGATTTGCCAGCCATAGGTTATATCTCCTGAGCGCGCATGGCGCGGTAAGTTGTGAAAATGGGGTTGTGTGCGGCGCGCGCGTTATTTGGCGAACTGCGCGTCAAACACGACGTCGACGTTCTTCGGAAAGTCGATCTTTTTAACGTACTCGTACGACTCCTGAGCGCCGTACCAGCGATCCATACGCTGATCTTCCCACTCGACCGAGAGCGGACCGTCGTAGTCAATATCGTTGAGCGCGCGAATAATCTCTTCGAAGTTCACGTGCCCGCGACCGAGCGACCGGAACTCCCAGCCGCGCTTCGGCGAGCCAAAGGGCAGGTGCGAGCCGAGCAGACCGTTCTCGCCGTCCAACTGCAACGCGGCGTCTTTCATATGCACGTGATAGATGCGATCGGAGAACCGACGAATGAACTTGACAGGATCGACATGTTGCCAAATGAGGTGCGAAGGATCGAAATTGAACCCGAACGCGCGCCGACCGCCGATCGCGTCGAGCGCCGCTTCGGCGGACCAGAGATCGAACGCAATTTCCGTCGGGTGGACTTCGAGCGCAAATTTCACGCCGCATTCGTCGAAGGCGTCGAGAATCGGATCCCAGCGTTCTTTAAAGAGCTTGAAACCGTCGCGAATCCAGTCGATTTTGAGCGGGTCGCGTCCTTCCGCGAGCGCGTTCGTCACGGCTTCTTCGTAGGTTTGGTCGTCGGCGACCTGTGGGACGGGCGGAAAGCTGTAGAGATAGCGCCACACTGAGGAGCCGGTGAAGCCGGTAACGACGGTCGCTCCGATCATACTCGCGGCGCGCGCGGTCTCTTTCATTTCTTCCGCGCAGAGCTTCCATACGCGTTCGGGGTCGCGGTCGCGCAGATCCTCCGGTATGACGTCTAGATTTCGCTGATCGATAAGATCGCATACCGCTTGCCCTACGCAATGGTTCGAGAGCGCCCAACACTTAAGTCCGAATTTTTCCAGTTGCGCGCGCTTAGCAGGCCAGTAAGCGGGATTATGCAGACATGGCTTCACGTCGAAGTGATCCGAACCGCAAGCGAGCTCGAGTCCGTCGTATCCAATCGCCGCCATTTTCTGAAAGAGTTCTTCGGCCGGCACGTCGCCGAATTGTCCGGTAATAATCGTAACGGGTCGCGTCATTTCAGGGCTAACCTCCAGTGTAATCTTTATGCAAAGCGCGGCGTCGCGCACACAGCGCGAGGTCGCACGACTCCAGCGCTTGGTTTTATCACAAACGGAATCGAAAAGCAAGGAGAGTTTTGTAAAAAAAGATTTTTTCGCCGTTTTTGACGCAATTCTATCGATTGTCCCGTTCGAGCGTCGCGTCGCGCGAAGGTTACGCGCGAACGCTCGTCAAGCGCTAAAACCGCTGACTCTGGCAAAAAAACAGAAAAAAAACGCGCAAAGGGGCAAAAAAAAGTTGTGCGACTTTCCAAAATACCTTACAATGAGACTCGTAACAGACGGAGTGCGTCTCCTATGCGCGCTGAAAGCTCGGCGCGTAGCGGCGCCGACTCTCCTCTTCACGCCACGAGGCTGAACGCTTCCTTTCGTCGCGACCGGCAAGACGCGACGATCGTACGCCCGATATTTTTATTTGTTCATAGGATCACCATCCATACGAAGCACACGCCTTGAAGCCCGGCGTCAAACACGCTAGGGAACGAGAAGAGATTGATTAAGGGATTTGGTATGAAAGTAGAACTTAAGGTTCTTGGCGGTTCGCGTTCGGGGCAAATCATCCCGATTACGATTCCGCAATTTATGATCGGACGCGCAGAGGATTGTCATCTTAAGCCGCGTAGCGAACTCATTAGTCGTTATCACTGCGCTATTCTGTCTGAGCCAGCATATGTCGCGGTGCGCGATCTCGGCAGTAAGAACGGCGTCTACGTCAACGGCGAGCGAATAGGCGTTGAGCAAGAGCTCAAAAACGGCGATCGACTCGCGATCGGACCGCTCGAGTTCGAGGTCGTTATCATCGTCGCGCCGAAAACGGAACGCAAGCCGAAGGTCGAATCGATCTCCGACGTCGTTGCGCGCACCGTCGAGCAGAATTCAATTAACGTGGCGACTTCTCAGCAAGCGGCGCAACCTGTAGCGCCTCAACCCGCCGCGACCGCGCAACCCGCCCCGGCTCAACCCGCCGCGACCGCGCAACCCGCCGCGACTCAGCCTGCCGCGACCGCGCAACCCGCCCCGGCTCAGCCTGCCGCGACCGCGCAACCCGCCCCGGCTCAGCCTGCCGCGACCGCGCAACCCGCCGCGACTCAGCCTGCCGCGACCGCGCAACCCGCCGCAACTCAGCCCGTCGCGCCGCAACCGGTTCCTGTCGCAACAGTCAAGGACGCAGGAGAAGAAGAGGAGCTCGCGGACTGGCTACTAGGAGACGACGAGGAAATGTCGGACGAGACGCAGACGCTTCAGACGTCCCTCGACGACCTTGACCTACCCTACACGCCCCAAGAGCCAAAGGTCGAACAGACCGAAGAAAAGCCGCAACAGAAGTCGAGCGGTCAGAGTTCGAGCGACGCAGCCGCCAACCTGCTCAAGAATTTCTTCAAGGGCGGAAGGTAGTTTCGACTGCGCCGACAGCCGACTTGCAATAACCGATGCGACGAGAGATTGTCGCGTCGGTTTTTTTACAGACGTCGCTACAATCATTAAAATTCGCTTATTCAAAAAGAATCTTTCTTCCCTTGAATTCATACCAAACCAGCGTGCGCTGACGACAAAATAGGTTGTTCTTTCCCTTTTTTCATGTCCCGAGCGATTCTATATGGTAAAATAAACAAAACACGTCGTCCTAGCAAAGACATTCGAAATTGTCGATCGTCTAAGCTAGAAAAGAACGCATTAAAAAACGAGTTTTAACGTCCAAAAGTCAGAGGTCAACGAGACAATGCGATCCAGAGTACTTCCCAAGAGCGCGATATACGCAAGAGCGCTGGCTGCCGCGCTTGTCGCGACGCTCGCCGTCGGGATTGCAACGCGCGCGCAAGCGCAGTCGGCGCGCGACAACGCGAACGGCGCGCAGGAGCGAGCGACCTTCTGGCTCGTCGATAAACAGGGCTGGAGAATTCCATTACCTAACTGGACGATCGAAGATATTGCGCGAGCGATCGATTCGCGCGCGGAAACGACGCAGACCCCGCTATACTCTATTCAACGCCTCAAAGCGAACGGCAGGGTAGTCGACGGAATCGCAAGGCTAACGATTCGCCTCTCAGTCGCCGTCGCGGACGGGGTCGTACGCGTGCCGCTAGGTCTACAAGAGGGAGTCTACATTCCGACCGGCGAGGAATCGGACGCGGCGTCGTCGGGTTTTTCCTACGTCGGACCCGGCTTGTGCGCGTTCGACGTCGACGCTCATACGGGCGAGTACTCTGCAGTCATCCACACTTCGCGCGCAGATCGTTCGATAACGCGCGGTCAGGAGGACGATTCGGCGCCTTCGAGCGCAGAATCCGACGCAGAAAAAGCGGAACACGAGAATAACGTTGCGAGCGCGCCGACGCCGGACGACGTTGAGCAGGAAGCCTCCGACTCGAGCGCGGACGGCGCGCAGGCGCCGCAGGACAACGTTGACGAGACGCATAATTTCGACCTTGAACGCATCGTTGAGACGCTTCCGACGGCGGATCGCGGAGATTCGCGCGAGCTCGTGAATCAATACGAACTTGAATTGCAACTCTCGTTCGTCATAGAAAAGACGTCAGAAGACAAAGTAGCGGCGTTTGTCGACGCCAATTCGGACGCGACGGAATATCGATTCGCCGCGTCTTTTCCGCCCTCGCTCCACTCTGATCTCACGCTCGAAGCGCCTCCCTACGATATCGAGCTAACGACCGTTAAAGGCGCCGCCGCCAACGCGCCGACTCCGTTGGACGAGAGTTATGCGCAAATGAAACTGCGAGGATTGGGACGCGGCGGCGAAAGGGTCGAAATTACATGGCGCAAGCAACGTAAGGCGCAGAAGGACGATTCGGAGGGAGCGCCCGCCGTTCTGCAGGTCGAAAACGCGCTGATTACGGCGGAACTAAGCGCGCGCGACGTCTCGTACAACGCGGCGCTACCGATCAAGAGCTTCGGCAAGGACAGCGAACTCTTCCAGATTCTACTACCGCGCGGCGCGACCGTCGCCGCCGACAATGTCTCCGCTACGGACGCGAACGGCGCAAAATTTGAAATACGCGCCGCGAACGTCAAGGACATGCAGATCGAAGGACGCGACGAAAAGGTTCTCGAGATACAGCTCGCGCAAGCGACCAAAGCCGCGACGATCAATCTTAAGACGCACGCGCCCAATACGGGCGTCGAGGAAGAAGGTCTCGACGTCGAGCGCGATGCGCGCGACATAATGGGTTTTGCCGTATTAGGAGCGCAGAAGCAGTTCGGTCGCGTTAAAATATCCAAGTCGCCGGACGCCTTTTTTAACGTCGCTCCGATTTACGGGGTCGCGAGCGCGTCGGACGAGATTCACGAGGAGGGCGAGGAGGTCTATTCATTCTTTTCGCAGCCCTTTTTATTGCGCGCTGAAAAATACGAACGCGCGACAATCGTGAACGTCAAACCGGAATATTTGCTCAACGTAGGATACGACGATCAGACGTTGCGCGCGAGATTCCAATATTCGGTGTACGGCTCGAAAGTCAAAGAGCTCAAAGCGCGCCTCAACGGATGGTATATCTCTGAAATGACAGACGCGAAAAACGTCGTAAATCAGTACGCAATCCGTGAAGAAGAAGGAGGCGACGTCGTCATACCTTTGAACGCGCCGACAAACGGTGAAATCACATTCGAAATGACGCTCAAGCGCGCGCCGGATAACGGCGGCGCGAACGCGACGTCGGAGGAAAACGCCGTCGTCGCAACGCCAAACGAATACGCGACCACGCAAATGACCGCTGTCTTGCCGACCCCGATCGCTAACCGAGTCGAGCCGGGAGCGCTCGTCGTTTCGCCGGAAAACGCCGTAGAATTCACGCCGCGTCCCGACGCGTGTAGCGGACTCGTCGTCAAGACCGCGCGCTCAATGACGCTCGCGCTCGAGCAACCGAAGACGTCGCGTACGACGACGTTCTATTATCAGACGCGCTCATTTGGCGGCGCAAACGACGCGAACTCCGAGGAAATTAAGATTGTCGCCGACCTACGGAAATTGCGTCAGGAGCTGGAAGCGTTCGTTAAGTCGGACGCGACGCTCTCTGAAAAGGGCGTGGTGCGCGTTACAGAAACAATGACCTATAAAATCGAACGCGAGCCGCTGGAATACTTAACGTTCACCGCTCTCTCGCCGCTCGCTGAATTGATTGAGAATCGCGCCGTTAAGTGCTTTGTCGACGGCAAGCAACAAAATATCGTCGAGGATCTCGACGCGGAAGAACGTGAGACTGCGGACGCGACCGATAAGCAGGACGCCGAGCGCGAGGAATTCTTCAAAGTAGCGCTCGACGCGCCTAAGATCGGATCCTGCGTCGTTACGTTCCAGTACGAGCAACCAAGTTTTACTATTCTCGAGCGCGCGACGAATCGTTTCCGCGTGCTGCTATTTCAACCTCCGGCGCGACTAAACGACGTCGAGATCAAGACGAAAAACGAACTCACGCTCACCGCGCCGTTAGGATATGAAATCGAGTATCAAGAGTGGAAACCGGAAGAAGGTCCGGCGTTCTGGCTCGCGGAACGCCGTGCGCTGACGGAAGACTCGCGCGCTGAAATCGTTCGCTGTAAATCGCATATGCCTGAACTATTCGCTTCCTTCAAAGTTGCGTTAGGAATGGAGGCGACTTCCACTATTATCGACCGCGCATGGATTCAGTCGTGGATTACAAGCTCGATGCGCGTGGATCGCGCCGCGTACCGCGTCTCCTGCAAGCGCTCGACCTTGGAAGTAAGACTACCCGATAGAGCGACGCTCGATCGCGTCGCCGTTGCGCTCAACGGCAATCTCATGCCGATCGCCAGCGAACTCAAGCAGGGCGTCGTTCTGGACGGACGCGTCGCGCGGATACCGATCTCCGACGAGTTGAAAAAGAGCGCGTTCCTACTAGAAATCTCGTACAACGCGCCGTCCCGCTTCGGACCGCGCGGACGTTGCGACGCGCAGTTTCCTAAATTCCTCGGCGACTCCGTATGGACGCGAAGAACATATTGGCAAATCGTCATGCGCTATGACCGACACATCATCACTGACCCCAAGAATTGGACGGCGGAGTTCGTCGTTAAGCGCGGAGGATGGGTCGGTGTGTATCAGCGTTTTCCGACAATGAGTCAAGAAGAGCTCGCGCAGTGGATCGGAGTCGCCAAGACAGAACCGTTGCCAGAAGAAGCGAACGTCTACCTATACAGCGCGTTCGGAGACGGCGCCGACGAACGAGAAGCCGAACGCGACGCGAACCTCGAACAAACGAGCGAGGTTATGGAAGAGACCGCGCCGACCGTTGTCTTTTACGTGGTCGACCGCGCCGCGCTCGTGCTGTTTGGCTCCGGCGCCGCGCTCATTATAGGACTCAGTCTGACCTATATTCCGGTCTTTCGCAGTAAAGTCGCGCTCTTCCTAATCGCGCTCGTCGTACTTGCCGTCTCGGCGCTACGACCGCTCGTCGCGCTACTCTTCCTGCAGACGACTGTCTTGGGAGTCGCGCTCGCGTTCGCAGCGCTCGCAATATCGAAGGTAACGACGCAGAACGGAAACAAGCGCGCTAATAATCATCAGATCGCGGCGCTCAACGAGCAGAAAAAGCGCGCCGCAGAACAGGCGATCGTTAAGGAGTAACGACGAACGCGACGCGCTCGCCACAAGGGACGACGAGGAATTCTCATGACTAAGAAGACGTTTCGATCGATCAAGCGCGATTATTCGCGCCATGCGTTGCAACGCGCCGCCGCGCTCGCTGTGATCTCGCTGTCCCTATGCGGAATACTCGTTGCGATCCAGGCGTTCGGACAAACGTCGGACGAGTTCCCGGGCTTCAGGTACTGGAAAGCGCCTGAAAACGCCATTGATCGCTGGCCCTGGGGCGGTGAAAAATATCTACCGATTACGATCGAGAAATTTAACGATTGGATACGCGTCGACGCCGAAGAAAAGCGGCGCCGCGAATATGCCGCAGGGCAAATCTTTGTCGACGGCGTCGCTAAAATGACGCTCAATGCGAATTTGGTGGGAGACTCGCTACAGGGCGTCGGTGAAATCGTTTCACATCCGTTCTCAAACGACGGCGACAACGTCGCGCCGGAAGCCTTTCTCTTTCCGATTCCCAATCTGTCCCTGGCGCTAGAATTTGATCGCCAGCGCTCAGACGTTGCTCTGGAAACGCAAATCGCCACTTATCCCGACAGGAAACTTTACCTACCGACCAAACGCGGCGGAGCGCGACCATTCTTATGGTCCAAACGCGGCGCGCTTAACGAGTCGGGAGATTTACTCTTCGATCTAAAATTCCCCGTTGCCGTCGACGCCGAGCTAACGATCGTAACGGGCGCGGAGGAAGTCGTGTCTATTCCGGGCGCGGCTCTGGAAACTTCGACTTTTTCTGAAAACGGGATCGCGAAACGTCAGTGGCGCGCGTATCTAGGCGGCAGAACCGAGGCGACCGTCATACTCGCGCGCCCAACCGCGCAGGAAGCCGTAAGAAAGCCGGGGTTCCGGCAGGATCTAACCTATCGAGTCGCGTTAGAAGGCGTCGAATTAACCTCGAAGTGGGAATTCGACGCCGCGCAAGCGCCGATCGGAGATCTGGAAATTGAATTCGACGACGAACTCGCTATTCTAGCCGTAGAATGGGGAAACGCGATACTCGGATCGACGCCTAAGCCGGAACAAAAACTAGACGGACAAAAGAGTATCGCTATTCGCGCGCCCGCTCGAAACGCCGACGGTACGATTCCAGAACTAAAGATTACCGCATTCTACCCGCTCGATTTCGCAAGACGTCCCGCGCCGACCGTGCGACTTCGCGCGCAAGCCGTTATATGGCGCGAAACGTTATGCAGAATTCTGATCGCGGCGCCGCTTGAGCGATCCTTCGTTCAGCCGATCAACGCCGTGCAAACGCGCGACCCTGCGCGCGCAAGGACGGACGAACAGAACACTATCGCCTTTAAATTCTTCGATCAAAACGCGCGCGTCGTTTTAGAATTCGAAAAGATCGAAACGACCGCGCCTTTCGACAGCGCGACAGATTGTCTCTTCGTGGAAAACAACGTCTCCGCCAAAACGACGCTGTTCTTTAATTTCGACGACGTCGCGCGCAAAAGCGTCGATCTACCTATTGCTGAAAACTGGCAAATCGATTCCGTCCAGGCAAGTCAGGAAGAAGAGCTCGTATGGACGTGCGAGCCCGACCCGAACAGAAATAACCGCGAACTGCTACGACTCGCCTTCAAAACGCCGCCGACTCCTAATCAACCGACGCGAGTCACGCTGGCCGCGCGATACGAAGGCGTCGTAGGCGATAAAGTTCCTGTCGATTCGTTGCGTCCTATCGATCTAACGAACGCGCTATTAGGCGCGCACGCGCTCATTTTACGGTCGGACTCCGCGTCGCAAGTCAAGCTCACCACGAAGACGGGGCGACCTTTCGTCGCGTCGAAAGGCAAACCGAATTTCATTTTTGGCGAAGCGCAACTGCGCGAGGCGACCTCCGCAACCGTAGGGGTCGCGAGACTATATTTCGGCGATCAAACAGCGGGATTATACGCGACCCTCGAGCGCGCGAGGACAAACTACTCCGTCGATCCCAACTGTCGACTCGCAATTAACGCGCTCGAACTTAAAGAAACCTGGAACCTACGTTGCGTGCCGAACGAAGGAATGCGCGTCGATCGCGTCGTCTTCTTCGTCGCGCCTGGAACGACAACGCAGGATCCAGCGCAGGAAACCGTCGCGAACAATTTACCGTGGACCTGGGCGAGCGCCGCAGAACCAGAAAAAATATACCGCGCAAACTTGCTCGCGCGCGAAGAAGCGGACGCGCTAAGAGCCCCTGAAAACGCAGACGCATACGAAATTAAACTACAAACGTCAAGGAGCGTGCCGTTCGATTTAAAAGTCTTCTATAGCACGCCAAACGCGCCGTACGTCGACGTGCCGCTACTATTCTTCCCGGAAAACTCGCATGAGACTGCAGAAATCGTACTCGCTTCGAACTCAGACCAGCCCTTCAGAACGATCGTAAACGCTATGAACGAATCGACCCCGCCAACTGCGGAATCGACTCGATACGGCGCCCAAATCAAAGCGTTCCGATATCGACCGAACGCGATTTTCGACGCGACCGAACCTGAGCCGGGCGCCAAGGAAACCGAGCTCGACGCCAATAAAGCGCCGCAACTTTCCGTCGAACTGCTCGCGTCTCGACGCAACCGCAACGAACTCGAAACGCTACTGCCCTACAACGCGCTCTGCTGGTTTGAGAGTTACGATTCATATTACCAGAAAGACGGCGCCGTTGATCATTGCGCAACCTTCTATATCGAAAATCGCGGAAGAAGCGCTCTGAAATTCTACATCGAGCAACCGCTAAGCGCGACGCTTAAGACCGAGCGCAAACGAAAAGACGCGAGCCACGAATCGATCGACGAACTCGAGGCAAGGAACGCGATCGACAACGTGCGGCGCGCTATTCGCGCCGTATGGCTCGACGAGCGACGCGCCGTATGGTTCGTCGAGAACGTCGCGCGAAACGAACTAGGAAAACTATTGTGTGAAGTCGTCGTACAAATTCCGAGCAATAAGAAATTCGTGCGCGTCGAAATCGAGTACGCTGACGATATTAAGCGACCGATAGGCGGCGTAAGACTTAAACCGCTCGACATAATATGCGAAGCGCCGGCGCTCTCGGGCGTATGGACTGCGTGGACTCCTCCGCAATACATAACGCGCGATCCTCAGTATCTCCGTCGCGCGTCCTCTGCGCCGAAAGGGTGGATTCGCGCCGCGCGCAATCTGATAACGCGTTCGACGGAATCGGAACGAACAACGACACAACTAGTCGAACTAGTCGCGGAAAGATTGGGCGATCCCTTTACGCTCAAGACCCTCATTAGCGACGCGCGCGACGCCGACGCCAAGACAGAAGGTCGCGACCCCGGCGCGCTCGTCGCGCCAAGATTGGATCCTCCGACCTGGGGCGATTTCTTCGGCTCGCCGTCCTTCGTTGAAAAGATCGCTGAACGCTCGGAAGCGGAAGAGGACGCGCCTAAGAAGTCGACGACCTTGCGCGTCGATCAGTTTGCGCTCGCGCGCGCCGGCATAGCGCCGTCGACGCTCGCGCCGCTCGACGCGACCCTTACGCCGTCGGAAAACGCCGCTGTTCGTCGTGAAAACGCGGCAAAGTTGCTCGCCGACGCCGGAATCGTACTACTCTTCCTGGACGAAGATTTCGCGATCGTTACAACCGACGACGCGCTCGCTATTTGGAACGACCTTGAAACAGAGTCCGTCGTCGGGCGCTCGTTCCGTCGCGTGCGCGCGACGGGAGACGCGCGCGCGTTGCGCGACGACCTTGCGCGCTCGAATTCTAAGCGTTTCGTCTCGCCGTCGCAATGGCGCGCTATGATCGGCGCGACGAGCCCATGGATCTCGCGCTCGCACTCATTGGAGGCAAAAGGCTGGGAACGCGCCGCCGCGCCGTTGGGGCGCGCGCACGAAGGCGCGTATTTCGTCAACCGGTATCGACTCGCGACGCTCGCGCTCGCGACTTTCCTTGCAACGCTCGCTTCCGGTCGCGCGCTCTGGCGCTTGGGGGCGCGCGCGCCGCTCGCGCTCGCCGGTCTCGCCTGCGCCACCGCCGTAATTACGCACTATGAACTCGCGTCGATCGCCAAAGGGGCGCTGTGGGGCGCGCTCGCTATCTTCTGCTGGCGGATCTTCCAAGGGGTCGCGTCCCCAGAACTCGACGAACCGGACGCGGACCGCAACGTCGAGGATTCGCGCGAGTCGAGCTCCCTCGTACTTGAAAGCGACGCAAGCCAATCGCTCGCAGGATTCGTCGACTTCAACCATATGCCGGAAGACGTCGCGCAATATCTACGCGAAAAGGCGGAGCAAGCGACGCGTCAGAACGTCGAAGACGCGCCGCAACGCGGCGGTAAGACGAACGGCGCGACGATCGTCGCAATACTAGCGTGCGCGCTCGCAATGGCGGCGGCGACGATCGCGCGAGGACAGGAGAAGAACGCGGAACGAGAGTCCGCGATGGAGCCGCAATCTGCGCTCGACGCGCTTAACGGTCTCTTCCCGCTATCGAACGACGTCGCGCAAGTTCGCGAGCCAGCGCGCGCGCAAGATCGCGCGTGGCGCGAGCCGTATCGCGTCTTCGCGCCGTACGACGCGCAGGGGGAAGTCGTCGGAGACTACTATTGGATCAGCGACGAATTCTACGATCGAATTCGCAACGCGTTGCGCAATCGTCCGCGCAAGAAGAATTGGCGCGTCGTCGACGCGGTGTATAGCGGGGTCGTCTCATACAATAGCTTTTCCAAGGTAACGTCGGTCTATCAACTTCGCGCGATCTACGACGTCGTTCTGGACGAAGAAAGCGCGACGATCGCGCTGCCGGCAGCGCAATTAACCGCCGATAGCGGCGCGAGGTTCGACTCCGAAGTCGTCGCCGTTGGATACGACGAAAACTCGAACGAAATGACCTTCGAGGTCGTCGGCAAACCTGGGGTGCATCGTCTAGAACTATCCCTCGAGACCCCGACCTTTATCGAAACGGCGAACGAAATCAGAACGCCCATTCTGCCAGTCGCGTCCGCACGACTAGAACTCGACGTCGATCTCGACGCGCCCGCGCTCAACGCGCCCAACGCGCTCGGCGCCGTCTCGCGCACGCCGACGAAATTCACCGCGCAACTCGGTCCCGTCGACACGCTCGTTATTCAGAAAGAAGACGTCGCGACGCGCGAACTTAAATCGAGCGTCGACGTCGAGCAGTACCTACTCATGCGACCTCGACCGACGCAAACGGACGTGCGCGCCGCTTTCAAGTTCCAAGTGCAAGCCGGTAAAATTGATCGCGTTGAAATCGAATGTGATCCCGCCTTTGCATTCTCGGGATACTGCAAATGCGACGCCGCTGAAATTGAAAACGTGGAGGCGCCGACCGCGCAAAATTCCGCGATGCGCGTTACTTTTAAGAGCCCTGCGCCAGCGAATTTTACGCTCAACGTCGACTTCGTTACGCGAAATTTCGCCGGCGTCGGCGCGCTACCGATTCCACAAATAAAAACGATCGGCGCGAGAATCGTTAAGAATTGGCTCGCCGTCGCGCCCGCGCAAGGAATTGAGCTCGAGAAACGCAAGAGTGAGAACGCAAACGTAGAGCAAGCCGAGTCGAGCGCGCGCGCTAACGAGTTACAAGAGAACGCGGCGCTCGCGTCCGATTTTATCGACGCTTGGGGAGCTTCCGACGAACAAATCGAGGTCGTATACGACCTTGCAAACGCGCCTCGAAACGAAACCGTCAACGTGCGTCTCAAAAGCTACTTGCCGACCGTGGAGGAGGACGTGTCCTATCTCTTTAGACCGTCCTACGTCGAAACGATATACCTCGCCGCAATCGACGCGGAATCAGAAGTCTTTCAAATGTCTTTTGATATTCCGAGTCCGTTCGTCGTCGATTCCGTTGCGCTATACGACGAGCAAGGCGAGGAACTCGACGCGCCGAATTTCGTCGTCTCGCAAGACGCGCTCACTCTGGTCTTTGACGAGCCGCTCAAAGGAAAGCGCTCGCTTAATCTCGTCGGGCGTACGAAAGAAGTGGTGGAACAAGAACGCGCGTTTCCTATCGTACGCGCGTGCGACGTCAAGTACGTTAAACGGAACGCAAGACTCTACGCCGCGCCAAATCTATATCTCGAATGGCCGAAATTACCAGATTCATGGACGCAAATCGAAAGAGATTTCGGCGCCGAACCGGTCGGCGACGACGTCTATCCCTTCGAAGCCTACGCGATCGAGCGGCGTGAAAGCGACGATTCTAACCCGAACGATTATTCAAACGAGGAACTGCCAACCTTGCGCGCCGTTATGAACGCGCCTGCGGCAGAAGGCGTCGAACGCGTCGCGCTGTATCCGAGCATGAAGGACGGCGCCCCAATATGGAAGGCGGCGTACTCGCTCGTCTTTAGAGTTACCGAAGGAAAGTTCGATCGTATCGTCGTGCGCGCCGACGAACTATTCGACGCCGATTCGCTTCAAAGCGACCCGACTTTCAGAATGCGCGAGTCTACGACCGCTGAAGGCGTGAAAGTCTACGTCTTTGAGCCCAAAAAAACTATACTCGACGACGATAAAGACTACGAAATCTTCTTTCAGACCGTCTTCAAAAGTGAAGAGGAGAATTTGAGACTGCCGAACTTCCAGCTCGTTACCTCGCCGCTACGAGAAGACTACTCCAAAATTACGCGAAGAGTTCTACTCGCCGTCGAGCAAAACGACAGAAACTTCTCATGGGCTAAACGTGGACTGACGCCAGTAAGAACATTCTCGCAAGACGGAGAAGAGAGGAGACTCACGCGCGGCGTCAACGCGCTCGCAAGAAATGGCGTCGCGTCCCGAAAAGAAAAAGAACTGGAGGAAAAACGACAAAGTCAACTTGAAAACACAACTGAACCCGAGACGAACGATGGCGACGACGCCGCGCTCGCCGTGAGAAACTTTCTCGAAGCGCTCGCGCAAAACGACGGCGTTCGCTTCGTTACCTTCTCGCGCGCGCACGACGCCGAAGCGAACCTCTCGGCAAGGGGCTCGAGATTAGAGGTCTCGCTCGCGCAGCACAGCTTCTATATTAACGATCGTCGCGAAATCTTTGGGCTCGTTTCATTCCTTATCCAACCTGGCGAACGCAGTCAGTGCGAACTCGTCGCGCCTCCAAAGTGCCACGTGCTGGAAGCCTCGGTCAACGGCGCGCGAAGACTGGTGGAAAGAAAGATCGAACTCAATGAAAACGAAGACGCGACCGAGAACGAGAATCGCAATCTCAACGACGAAAGCGAAACGCGTTGGCTCGTCGATCTCGACGGGTCGCCCTACGCCAAACGTCTTGTCGTCGCGTTTTACAGCGAACCGAGAATGGCGGAAAAATCGGATCCGCGAATTGCGCAAAGACGCGCCGAAGAGTTTAACGTCGACTTCCTACGAATCGCCGACGCAAAGACCGCGCGCGTTGTATGGACCTGCGCTTTTGAAGATTTCGAATCGAGCGCCGTCGACGCAAACTGGAAGCTACGCGCTATTGTAAAAGACTCAAAGACCCCGAACGGAGAAGAAACGATCGAGGTCAACGCCGATTGCGCGCCGGTTACCGTCGCCGACGCTAGCCCCGCCTTGCAAAGACTCATGACCCTCGACGCCGCTACCACGCTCGCTGCGTACGAATCGGATTCCGCTAGATTAGCCGGCGCTCAAGCGGACGATAAACAGAGATTCAGCGAACGATGGATCGCAGCGCTTGAACACGTTAAGGACGCGCTCGCGCAATTCACGGACGAATCGCGCCAGAGCGTCGAATTCGACGACCAGCTCGCGCGCGCAGCGCTGGAAATTGAAAACGGAAGCGCGCTTGACCCGGAAAAGATAAACTACTACTTTCCGACCCTGGACTGGCGCGCAAAGTTCGGCGATCTCGCGACCGTAAAAAAACGATGCGAAGAAGCGCTGCAAAAAGAAAAGGGAACGAAAGAATACTCGAACGCGCGAGACGCGTATTCCATCTCGCCGGAAACGCTATGGGCGCTAGAAACGGGCGCGAACGCGCGCGCGGTCTTCGGCGCCGCCGACGCCGAAATCATGTCGATACTAGTCGTCGCGACCCCTAAACCGTTCGACTTCTTTGCGTCAAGCTACGCCGTTGCGCTCTTCATCCTCATGGCGACCGCGTTCGCGTTGCAAATCCTCAAGCACGACTCCGGGTCGCGCGTGAAAACAGGGCTCGCGCTCGCGTGCGCGCTATTCCTATGGACGGCGCTCTTCTTTTACCTTAACCTTAGCGGGGTCGCGCTTGCCGGCGCGTTCCTCGGCGCGCTTCTACCGCTCTTATCGCGGAAAACCGGGAAGCCGAACGAGGGGCAAATTCCGGCCGAACCCGAGCGTTCTCGTGATGAAGAAGACTCCGACGTCGGGCGTGTTGCGCGCGTACAAGTCGACGACGCCCTCAACTCAACGTCGTATAAAATAGTTGAACCGATCTCGCAGATGGGAGGCAAGGAGCTGTTCGAAAACGACGATTCACACGAAATTCACGACTAAACGTCGAGTCAGCGCGCGTTGATTACGGAGGTATGAAGCGCGCCGACTTCACTTGACGCCGTACCGTTGCGCGGTATAATAAAATGGTTAATTTATACGGACGGTACGACGCTCCCGGCAACGATGAAATCGTAATAGCGTCTCGCCGAAGAGCTCGCGAAAGCCGGAATCGACGCGAGAACGAGACGCGACGACGTAGCGACGAGCGCTACGTCGAGACTTAGTTACCCCCCGACACTGTACGTTTAAAAATACACGTTAGAAATGGCGCAGGATAATAAAAAAAGCGACTGGGACGCGCTACAAGACGTCCTCGATAAGGAATCGCAGAAGACGCTAGACGACCTCGGTCAGAACGACGAGCGACAAGACAAAGGCAAAGACGTCAAACGCGGTAAAAAGACCGTTAAGGAAAAAGCTGGAAAGGCAAGCGACGATAGAAAAGCGGCGCAAACGCGAAAAAAAGCGCGTATTACGAAAGACGCCGCCGCAATTATCGGACGCTCGCTAGGATTCGTCGATCCAAATGAAAAGGTCGCGCGCGCGCTCGCGTCCGAAAGCGTTATCAAAGATTCGCTAGACGACGGTAAAATGACCGCTGTCGTCGCTATGGCGAAAAAGACGAAGCGTACGACGCCGCCCATGCAGAAGACCGAAACGATCACGGTTGAAGCGACGCAAGACCCTGTAATGGAGCGCGCTGAAGAAAGCGCCGTTAAACCGACCAAAAAGAAGAAGCGCGTTAAAGCGGCTAATCCGGAAGAAGAGAAAGAAACCGACAAAGCGTTCAGCGCGTTGCTCGCGCAGATCGAAAACGTCGCTGGAGAAACTTCCGGCGGCAATAAGCGTCGCGCTAAGAGCGCCAAACGCGAAAAAACGGCGAAGCGTGAACCGGCGGCGGACGACAAGTGCGCCGAGGAACTAGAGACGACGGCTGTCGTTCAGGCGCCGGAAATCGTCGTAGAACCGCCGATCGTCGTTGAAGCCGTCGTCGAGAACGAGTTCGCATCCACAGTCGAGTCCGAGCCCGTCGAAGCGCCGGTGCGCGAAAGCGAACTCGCCGTCGCGACAGAAGCCGAACTCGATCCCGGCGTCGTTATGGACGCAGAAGCAAACGACCAAGACGCGCAAGCGAATTGGGACTGGAAGGACGGCGAGCAAGAATCGCAAGACGACGACAATTCGGTCGACTGGTCGACGCAACCGCGCGTTTCAAGTCAAAACGGTAGCGATTTCATACTCTTTATGAACGACTCGAACGCGAACGACTCAAAGTGGGAGCTGCCAGAGGAAGACGAGCCCTCGCCCTTCGAACGCGCTAATTCGGAAAGCGATAACGACGAAGAGTGCGAACAAAAGGAAAACGCATTTGAAGCGTTTATCGACGTGCTAATTGACGACGAACACGACGACGCGGCGTGCGACCACGAAATGAACGAACAAGAGGAATCGTTCGACTTCGGCGAATTCAGCGGCGACTTCTGGAACGTCGACGATTCGCTCGACGTGCAGTGGGGACGCTCGCCCGAGAAAGACGCTAAAGCAGAAGCGCAATCTGACGAGACAGACGAAGACGACGAGGAGCAATTCGACAATATCGTCGTTGAGGACGACGACGACGACGAATTGACTGCGAACGACGCAAAGGAAACGACCGCGACTCACGAGACCTTCGTGCCTTTCATTGATCTTGATAAGAATCCCGAAGCGTTCTTCGCCGTGGACGCGACGGAAGAAGAAGATCTATGCTTCACGCCGCGCGAATCGAAACGCGAGCACGGCAAAGCCCAAACGCGCGAGGAGGTCAAGCGCCAGCTCGACGCCTGCGAAGAGAAGATTCGAGAAGAAGAAGCCGAAGCGGAATCGACGCAAGAAAACGTCAAGGAAAGAACCGCTAGAAACGAGCGTAAGCGCCAACGCGACGAACGCGCGCGCGAAACGTGCGAACTCGAATGCAAGTCAGCGCTCGAAGAATGCGAGGATGAAAGGACCGCTAGACGACGCGTCGAAACGCGAGACGAACGCGAAGAAGTCGCAAGGGAAGCGCGAGATCATAAAAAGACGCGGCGCGAACGAGAGACGTCTAAGGAACGACCAGAAACGATAGAGAACGAGCCTGGAAAACGCGAACGTAGAGCGCGAGAGCTAGAAGACCGCGAAGAAACGCGCGAACGAAAAGCAAAACGCCGCGAAGAAGAACGCCGCGAAGCGGAACGCGAGGACGGCGCTGAAGCGCTCGAGAAACGCGAACGTGAAAAGGCGGAAGAGGTCGCTGAACGTACGAGCGCCGGTAAAAAACGACGCGAAACGAACGAACGCGTACAAGAGGTTGCAAACGCGGAAGCGCGACGCGAAGAGCGTGCGCTACCGACTTGGGACGACGCTCTCTCCTACGTGGTGAACTTCAATCTGGCGCGACGCAATCAGCGAGGTCGCGGAAAATAACGATTATAGACGTTATACGTCCTTAAAATCCCCCGAAGTCGAACGCGATTCCGGGGGTTTTTTTACGCGCGCGGAGTCCGTTTGATCTGCGCGACCGCTATAATCGCGCGACTAAAAAACGAGTCGGCGGCGTTATAACGCGCACGATTGGAGCGCTCGGAGAATAAAAGACGCTTTTTTGCCCGAAATACCCTAAAAAGTACAAAAAGGGATAAACTCCAAAAGCAAAATCAACGATAAACATTCCAGCGAAAGAGTGGCGCGAGATTGCGCGATTGGCTCTTTCGAGGGTCGCGAACGTCGTGCGCGTTCGCGGTGGTGTGATATTGACGCGGAAGGCGTCGCGCGCGGCGCACACACGGCGCGCAACGACGACGGACGCTTCGGAACAATATGAATTTGTTATCACTTTCAAACTAGTTTCCCGAGATCAGCAAACGTAAAGATCGGTCGCGCGCGCGTCGCGCAACGGCTTGGGGAGCGAAGACGCATAATCGAAAGGAGTTGATTGTGCGGCAAGCTCGCAAGTCCGCGTCAGCCTCGCATATCGCGACTCGACGTGCGATCGAATGAGATCTTGGCAGGAGGAAAAGGCATGCGACGTTTGTTCGTACCGATTTGTTTCGGCTTACT
>ONJR01000098.1 GCA_900318195.1 uncultured Planctomycetota bacterium | reverse complement strand
GTCGTTGAGTTCAAATCGGAAGTAGTCGTCGTCGCCAAGGCAACTAAGATTTGTTATTGACGTATTGGAGGTTAGCAGTCCGAGATTTGCCGACGCGTCGGGAAGATCAAGGACCGAAATTGAATTATCCGGTTCGTATGCGTCGGGAGCGGGAAGCGAGGTTATTGAAACCAAGTCCGAGGACCCCGAGACGCCTGCTCGATTTACGGAAGAGACGCGATAGTAGTACGTCGTCTGAGCGGTTAGCGTTGCGCTGGAATAGAGCGCGGCAGGAGAGGTCAAATCGTACGAAGAAGAATTAACAAGATCTGCCAGATCACCCAGATTCGCAACCGTAAGAAGCGCACGCTCCTCGAGCGATTCGACGCGTAAGAGCGTCGGCGCTATTGCGCGGATTGATTGTGAATTGAGGTGTGCCACTGGCGTTCTCCGAGGTTTGAGCGTTTTCTTCAGGTGGGAACGTTACGAACGTTCGCTCATCATATGGTTCGGTTATTCCATGTAGTCAGCTTAAGTAAAAAAAAGGGGAATTTAATGAAAAGATGGGTAATAAAAGATAATAAAGGTATGCGGATCGTGATTGGATTGTCTTCCGCGACGTTTCACGAAGCGACGCTAATCGAGCCAACTTTTGGTACGATCCGCAGTCGTCGCATCGGAGCTGGTCGTCCGCGTACTAAAATTAAAAGACTGATACACGACAGCGCCGCTAATTATACATAGGCACGAGTCACTCAAAGAAGAATGCGGCATTGATTTAATCTATCGGCGCTGTAGAAATCGCAAACAGAAGATGCACGACGGGCGAATACTCGCGTAATATAAAAGGCGTTGGATTGTCGAACGCCTCAATTCGCGATTACCGAATTTCAGACGCGTGGCGATCCGCTATGACAGATTAATATCAAGTTACTTTGCATTTGTTCTCCTTGTATGCATTATGATTGTGATAAGGAGGTTATGAATTGACTTCTAGTCTGCCTTCCGAAGCCGTAAACTTTCTCAAGTCGCATTTGCCCGCTATGGACACTCAAATACGCAACGTTTTATGTTCTTATTTCCCAGTCGCCTTATTTACCAAAATCTTCAGCTTCCCGTTTTTCGAGACGATACTGCCCGTCTCGAGATCCTCCTCGTTAAACCGTGCGACGTAAATCTCCTTCGCGCCGTATCGATCAAAATCGTAGGTTACGTAGATCGTACCGTCATTCGCCTGACCACCGTCGGGATATGAAACCTGATTGCGTTCGTCGAGTATAAGACCGGCGCTCCACGTTTCTCCATCGTCGCGCGATAGAAACGCGGTCATCTGAGAGCGACCGACGTCTTGATTGATCGGACCGTTTTTAACGAGGAGTAGCGCGCCTGACTTTAAGCGGCGGACTAAGAATCGCGACGACGTGTGTTTGATTTTCGATTCGACAAAGGGCGACCATGTGCGCGCGCCGTCTTTCGAGACAGATTCGCCGATTCCCTTGGTCGTACGATTGAGAATCCAAAAACTACCGTCTCGCTTTTCAATGATATTATGCTCGTCGAAAATAGAGACGTCGCGCGGAACCTCAACGCGTCCGTAGAGATCTAACGTCGCGCCTTCGTCCGTTGAAATATAGACGTTTGCGCCGCGAATATCTTCGTCGAGCTTATAGTGAGAATCGAACCGCCAAATTGAAACAGGAAAAAGCCAGCGTCCGCGCGCGTCGGCGATCGGCTTGCACATCATAATACCGTTGCACAATCTTCGCGGCGCCGACCATTCGGCGTCGACGCCTTTCTCCGGCGTCTTCGTCTCACGCGCCCAAACGCCGGCGCGACCGTCCCAAATCCCGGGCTGGAAATCGTCTCGGAATTCGCCTTGCGCCCAGAAGAGCCACAACTTACCGTTAGGATCGCGCCACAAAGTTGGATCGAAAGCGCGCACGGGTCCGGGCGGATCGAGCGCAAAGATCGGTTGCGACCACGTTTCGCCACGATCGCCGCTGTATGCTAGCATAACGTAATTCTCGCCGCACTCTGTCGCTCCTCCGGAATACCAGCAGACCCATACGCCGCCGTATTCGTCGACTTCAAGACTCGATATGCCTTGCCATTTGCGATTCTCGTCGGAATACTTTTCCGGCACGGGCGCCAAAACTTCCGGAGGCGCCAGCGGATCAACGTCTTGTGCTACAGCGGGACAAGTAGCAGTAGCTACGAACGCGGCGCCACACAACACCAAGGACATAACGAGGCGATTCTTCATGATTCTATCTCCCTTTTCTGTTGAAACGCGAAGGATTGAAATATAACGAGAGTATTATAACAGTGTGAAGGACAAAAAGAAACCGACGTCGTCTTTTTTCGACGACGTCGGTTTCATATCAACTCAAAGGGGGCGCGCGTAAGCTCAGCTTAGACGTGTTCTCGCGATAAGATCAAGATCGTCTTCAGTAAAGCACTCTTGGAAAATATCGTCGAGTTCCGCCGCGCTAATCTCGCGCGTACTCGTATTGTACGACGCCTGCGCCCAATCGGAAACAGCGCCGTCTTCTTCGGACTGCACGCGAACCGTATAAATCAATCCGTCGACAACTTGTGAAATCGTCGCCGTCGCGCCCGAAGGCGTCAGACTATACCATTCGTCGGCGCCAGCGGCGGAATTCGTATACAGCACGTTATATCCGGTTGCGACGTCGTCCCAGCTAACGCCTAGCACGCCGCGGGTATCGAGGTAGTTGAAGGCGAGATTCGTCGGCGTCGGCACAGCGGTGACCGTCGGAACAGAATAAGCGCCGTATAGCCAATCGGAATATCCGTAGCCGTTGTACGCGGCGACTCGGAAGTTATAGACGCGTCCCGCAACAAGCTGAGTCGCAGTTCGCGACGTAACGTCCGCTTGCAGATACGCGGAATCGTTCCACGATTGACCGTCGTTGACGCTGTATTGAACGCGGAAACCCTTTTCATTCGAGGCCGTGTCCGTCCAGCTCATTTCAACAGATCGCGTTTCGGCGTCATACGTGCCAAAGGACAGATTCGTCGGCGCGCTGGGAACGTTCGCGGAGGTCGAAACGGTATACGAATCGCTCGTAAGCCAATCGGAGAGCCCAGCGCCGTTATAGGCGGCGACTCGGAACGTGTACGAACGACCGGCGACAACGCTCGTCGCCGTGCGCGACTCCGTATTCGCGCCGTAAAGTCCAGCGGAGTACCACGTCGCACCGCCGTCCACGCTATACTGCACGCGATAGCCCGTCTCGTTATTGGCTGTGTCAGTCCAGGACATTTCGAGCGTCTTCGCGTCCGCGTCGTAGGCGCCGAAAACGAAATCGGTCGGCGCGCTTGGAACGCTAGAATCGCCAGGAACAACGTACGTGCCGTACGTCCAGCCAGACGAGCCGTACGCGTTGAACGAACGAACGCGGAATTCATACGTCTGACCGACCCTCAAACCTGTCGCCGTTCGCGACGCCACGTTCGCGGACGTATTGCCGGACTTATTCCACGTGTCGCCGCCGTCAAGACTGTACTCGATATTGAAGCCGATCTCATCGTTCGCAAGATCCTCCCACGCCATATCGACCGTACGGTCGGACGCAGAGTAGTTCGAGAAGGTTATCTCGCCCGGCGCCGCAGGAGCGCCAGACGGAGTCTGGAACGTATCGACCACCCAGTCGGAGTAGGTCCCATTCTGATACGCAGCGACGCGGAAGTAATACAGACGCCCTGGCGTCATACTAGTCGCGGTACGATGCGTTACGCCAACGTCGGTCGTACCGCCGCGATGCCAATTCTCGCCGTCGTAGCTGAACTGGACGACAAAGCTTGCCTCGCCGTTCGCGTTGTCCGTCCAGGACATATCGACGGATCCGTTATTGTATTCGCCGAAGACAATATTAGTCGGCGCATTAACGACCTCGTAGGGCACGTCGTAGGAGCCGGTCGCCCAGTCAGAGTATCCCGCAGAGTTATAAGCCGCGACGCGGAAGTAGTACGTCCGACCTTCGATCAAGCCGGTCGCAATGCGTTCGGAGACGTTCGCGTCGGTAGATCCGGCGCCGTGCCAGGTCGAATTATCGTAGCTGAATTGCACGATAAAGCGATCCTCGTTATCGGAGTTGTCGTCCCAGGTCATCGTTAGATTAACGCCGGAAGAGGTATACACGGGATCGGAGAACGCCAAATTCGACGGCGCGGCGGGCAGAACTTTACCTGCAACCGGAATCGTGACAGCGCCGGTCGTCCAGTCGGAGACGCCGTAAGCATTATACGCGGCGACGCGGAAGTAATACGTACGACCTTCGACAAGACCGGTTGCCGTTCGGGAGGTTACGTTCGCGTCGGTCGTTTCGACAGTGAACCAATCGTTCTGGTCGTAACTGCATTGGACGCGGAAGCCAAGCTCATTTTCAGAATTATCGGTCCAGGTCATTTCAAGCTGACGATTCGTCGCGTCGTAGACGCCGAACGTGAGATTCGTCGGCGCAACCGGCGCTTCGGCGGGCACGTCAAAGCTCGCTTCAACCCAATCGGAGTATCCGAAATCGTTGAACGCGGCAAGTCGGAACGTGTAATTCGCGCCCGGCGTGAGACCGTTTGCTACTCGCGTCGTCGTATTCGCGTCCATGGTTGCGGAAAGCGTCCACTCTCCGCCGTCTTTACGGTACTCCATGACGTACCCGGCCTCGTTCGTCGCAACGTCTGTCCAGGAGAGCGTTACGCGACGGTACTCTTGCGTGTACGAACCGACGGTAAAGTCGGTGGGAGCGGCGGGAGGTTCGGCAACCGTCGTGTCGAGCGTCACGACGACTGCGTCTGACGCGCCAGCCGCGTTCGTTGCGGAGACGCGGAACGTATAGCTCTCATTCTCGACAAGTCCAGACGCCGTATAGGACGTCTCGGAAGCGTCGTCGCGCGGTATTACGGTCCATACGCCCTCAATCTCCTGTTCGACAACATATCCGTCGGCATATTCGACGGCAGTCCAAGCGAGAGTCGCTTTGCCAGTGCTCGCGACGAACTCGCCGAACGCCGCGTCGCTCGGCGCCGCCGGCGGCGCTAGCGTAAAGAACTCAACGCTATCAACGCTACCGTCTCCTTTGGGATTCGACGCGACAACCCGGAAAGTATAGTCCGTGAAATCGCTCAGACCGGTTACCGTCGTCGAAGTCGCGTCTGTTGTGTCAACAACCGTCCACTCGGTTCCGTCGCGGCGTTCGACGCTGTAGCTCATCGCATGCTCAACGTCGTTCCACGTCAGTTCGATCTGCTTATTCGTATAGTCGTAATCTCCCGCCGTGACAGTGATGGGCTCCGTCGGAGGAATCATCGTGTCGAACGAAGTAATTGCCTCGTCAGATTCGCCGGCGCTATTAACAGCGACAACGAAGACGGCGTACGCCGAGTAGTTTTCCAGACCAGTGAGCTCGAATGTCGTATCCTGCGTCGTACCAACCACAACCGGCTCGGATGCGGCGGACGGCATGATACTGACCTTATAAGAATCCGCGCCCTCGGAGGCGTCCCACGCTATCGTAATTGCGCCGTTCCCGTCATAGGCGTCCTGGTCGACAACAGTGAGATTCGTTGGCGCTTGCGGCGCTACGATCGTCGAGACGGTTACCGGCACGATTTCAGACTCGCCTTCGTCGTTGAACGCGGAGACGCCAAACGTATAACTGTTGTACAGTTCAAGATTCTGAACCATATAACTCGTGCTCATCGACGCTACGGTCGCCAGTTTTTGCCATGAGCCGCCGACCGGCGCCTCATAGACGTAATAGCCGCCGTCCGCGCCCGCCGCAAGTTTCCAAGAGATCGTCGCCGTCTTCGACGCCGAATTAAAGGTCGCCGTTACGTCGCGCGGCGCTCCCGGCGCAGCCGACGCGGTAACCGTCGCTTCGACCCAATCTGAACTACCAACCTCATTGTATGCGGCAACGCGATACTGATACGTCTCAAAATCTTCCATACCGGAAACGGTGTACGAGGTTGACGTCGCGTCAGACAACGTTACGTCGACCCATGTGGCGC
This sequence comes from uncultured Planctomycetota bacterium, assembly GCA_900318195.1. Classification (GTDB taxonomy): domain Bacteria; phylum Planctomycetota; class Planctomycetia; order Pirellulales; family Thermoguttaceae; genus RUG369. The sequence continues at coordinate 17,716 of ONJR01000098.1, read as the reverse complement.
CGTCGTACGTCTGGACTTTATAACCGGTCGCGTTCTCAACCTCCGACCATGAAAGAACCGCAGATTTCGAGTTGGAATCATAGACGCCGAACGCAACGTCCTCAGGAGCGGCGGGAGGCGTCGTCGTCGTGAAGGAAACGTCGCCGTAGGAGCCCTCGCCCGCGCCGTTATACGCGACGACGCGATACGTGTAACTCGCGTTGTCAGTTAGACCTGTCAGCGCGAACGTCGTGTCGGTTGTGTCGCCAACCTTGTCGCCGTTGAGAGTATAAACGCGATAGCCGGTCGCAGTAGCGACAGCGTTCCATGACAAAGTCGTCGTATGATTCGTGTAATCGTAATCGCTCGCCGAAACGGTAAGCGTCGCCGTTGGCGCAACCGTTGTGTCGAGCGTTACGGTCGTCGCGTCTGAAACGCCAAACGCGTTAAACGCCGCAACCGCGAAGGTATAGCTCGAATTATCTGCAAGCGCGACCGTCGTCGCAAGATCGGAGTACGACGTCGCGGAATCGGCGAGCGTCGCTATCAGAACCTGACCGGAGCTCGTTATGTTATAGACGTAATATCCGTCGACCCCGTCGGCGCCAGTAGACGCCGTCCAGCTGAGAGTCGGCTGCTTCGACGATTCTACGTAATCCGAAACGGTAAGATTCGTCGGCGAGTTCGGCGCGACGCCCTGATACTCGTAGGCGCCCGCGTCGACCGTCGCTACAAAACGCGCGGCGCCGGCGTAATCATGCGTCAACAGCTCGCCGTCTACGTCGTACGCGAGCGAGTCGTCGCCAATATTGATCGCTTCGGAACCTTGCGCAAGCGAGTAGTCCCCGTTCGCGGCGTCGACAAAGAGCGCGCCGCCTTGATACCTCGTATTGCCGTCGATAACCGCGTTCAGCAGGTTGTTCGTAAACGTTCCAACGGTCGGAACTGGATAGTTCGAGGCGCTCACAACAATCGAGTTCGCCGCAGTAACCGCCGTCGTTGACTCGCCTGCGTAATGAATAGTCGCGCCGCCGCCGGTATTGTCGGCGATCGTTGTGTTATAGACGCCAAGCGTTCCACCGTCTTCAACATAGATCGTGCCCGCGCCGGACGCCGTATTGCCGACAATAACGGAATTAGAGATCTTTAGCGTCGGCGCAGACGCTGTCGTCGCGAGCAGCGCGTTTGACGTCGAGGGATTCAACGGCTCGTATCGGTAAGTCGTGAAGGGCGAACCGGGAAGTTCCGACAGCGGATCGCTTGACGCCGTTGTCGTACTAATGAAGAGCGTTTGCGAAGGATCGACGTTGATCGAAGTGGAGTCCGGTTGATATTTAGAAACGCCCTGTTCGCCGTAGTTGCGCTGCATAACGGGCATCGTCAAGTCGGTTCCGTCCTGATAGATCGTCGCGCTAACGGGTTGAGTCGGATCGATCGCCTGGATAGTAATAACGTCGACGAGCAGGGCTTCTGCAAAGCCAAATTTTGTATCGTTCATGAACGCGGCGGAAACCCAGTAGTCGCCGTTGTCGAGATTGTTAAGCTTAGACGGATAGGGATCGTTGTAATCTCCCGAATCAAGTGAAACAACGGTTGCATTCTCAAGATGCAGCTTGTACGTGATCGTGCTAATGAAGTACTCGCCTGCGTCCCATGCCTGATAGTCTCCCGACTGAGTATTTGCGAGATCCTGCACCCACACTTGCACAGAGAGAGTATCAGACGAGACGTCGACCGAAGTAGAGGGCGCAGGCATTCCGTCGGCGTACGCGAAACCAGACCGTTTATTTTTGCCTTTGCCAACCTCCATCCAGTACGATTCTTCAATGTTGTCATAAGACATATCCGAGACGATCGCGGCGATTTTAACGGAGATCTGCTCCTGCAACGCGACGCTGAAGGTCTGCGACGCGGACTCGCTACCCTTCGTCGCAGTTACGGTAACCTCGATCGTAGAATAATCCGCTTCACCATAGTAATCGTCGTCCCCAATGAAAGTAAAGGAGAGGACGCCGTCAGCGCTGAGCGTCGGTTCCGTCGCGAGAATGAGACTATCCGTCTCGCCGAGTTCAAACGTATAATCCCAATCGCCTTCGTTAATATAGTCGGCGAGATTAACGGTTACCGTCGTCCCTTTGGCGCCGACCTGATCCGGAATCGTTTGCCATTCAGGGGTCTCGTCGCCGCTCGACGGCCAAGCGAAATCGCCTTCGTAAATCGCGGCGCCGTTCACGGTCGAAGCGTTCTTATAGATATACGAATCTTGAATCGCGAGCTCGCCTTTATTGGCGATCGCGCCGCCGTACTGGGCGCTAGAGTCGGTAATCGTAACGTCCGTGAGCGTTAGCACGCCGCCGTTCGCAATCGCGCCGCCGTAATCCGCCGCGCCGTTCTTCAGCGTTATGCCTTCGAGATAGATCTCGCCGTTCTTAACGGCAAAGACGCGCGCTAGCCCCTTCGCGTCAATTTCGAGTCCGTCCGCGACGATACCAATCGCTCCTTTCGCGCTCGAATCGACGTCGATTACAATTTCGTCGGTCGCGGCGGTAAAATTGAGCGTTCCAGCGGGGAGTTGAATAACGTCGTCCCCCGGGGTCGCCGCCGCTTCCTGGATGGCGATTTTAATCGCGTCGACAGAAAGCTCGTTCGACGTGATCGCTATAATATTAGCGTTGTCAGCGATCGCCGCGCTCATACCGACCACGTCGACGGCGAGCAACTGCCGCTCTTCAAGAGATTCCGCCGCCAGCCGTCGAGGCTTTAAGGGAGATAGATCGCGTCGACTGCGAGCTTTCACGCTCTTGGTGCGGTGGATCATGCTGGTAAAGAAATTGAAAAATCCGGACGTCATTCTATTCTCCTTTGCTGAACTGGCGTCGACGCTAGCGGCGCTCGTTGCGGCGCGAATAAAAAGAAGTAAATCGCGCTAAACGCAAGAGCGTGCGGTAGCTCACAACGTGGGCTTGCGAGCGCTCGCTCGCAAGTCGCCTACTCCGGGCTCAGGACGCTCGTCCCTTGTCCGAAATTCTATACGATTACAAATCGTTCGCTCGCACGCCAAGTCCGTGCGCGAACGAACGCTATAGCTCAAAATTCTTCGCGTGTCGCTCGTTCTGGCGACAGCACAAGTCCTATATAGTTTCGGCGCGTTCACAAAACGCGCTTCACGTAAAAGGACGGCGCGGCGTGCGATTTTTATAGCGGGCGCGCGATTGTTAGGAAAAGTTTGTTTCTTTGCGCCGTTCGGATCGTACCGCTCGTGCCGAACATAGTAAAGAAACGACTAACACGCGCTAATAAACCGCCTTTTTTGACGTTTAGTCGCCGCCATAATTCCTAAAAACCGTCCAAAAGCTGTTTTTTTCAACGTCCAATCGATACATTCATTATAAAAGTCGCGTTTATAGCGTCAAGCGCGAGAAAATAGTAAAAAAAGCTCGAGAAGACTAGCTGGTCGCTTATCAAGGGTCCGATAAAGAGTCGAGGAAAACGTCGCCCACTAGATGTGTACGTCTAGCGTTCGGTTTTAGTATTTGTAGCAATTCTAACAAAAATGCTCTTTACAGAAATCTAGATAGGGTGTATAGTTTGTAGTCTTGAAAGTCGCGGTAGCAGTCTTGCGCGTCATGGCGGTTATGAGACGTCGGCGGCGACTTTTGAATGTAACAAGCGGAGCGCGCGCCGCAATAAGCGCGTTTCGCACACGCGTCATCATTCCGTACGGAGTAGACCAGAGAGGGAGCAATGCGTCGCGCGTCATTTTGTTTACTGGTTGCAATGTGCCTTTGCGCGCTATCGGCGTTCTGCGCCGCTGTTCAAGGGCAGTATCAGAGTTACGGCTCGAATCTATTCAAAGAGACGAGCTACGATTTTAAGGGAATTCCGCGCTACACCATGCCGCGCCATTCCTTCATATTTACCAACACGGGTCAAGACGAGTTGCGACTTGTCGCAGCGCGCGTGAGTTGCCAGTGTACGAAGGTTTTTATTCCGGAAAAGCGCGTCTATAAACCGGGCGAACGCGGCGAGGTCGTCGCACAGATTGACGGCGTTCGTTTTACCGGCGTTCGACACGTAACGGTTACGGTTACTTTCCAACGAGGTCAAAGCGTCTTTGAGGTTCCCTTGCAAGTCAACGGCGTTATTTTAGAGAATGTCCGTCTCGAGCCGCAAAATCTCAATTTCCAAGTCGATCAAGCGGACGAGAAGACCGTCAAAGCGGAAGAGAAAACCGGCGCGACCGCCGCGAGTCGCACTAAGATCGTTAAGGTCGTGTACCCGGGATATAACGAGACTGTCGCGAGAGTCGCGTCCTCGAACCCGTACGTCGACGTTAAAGTCGGAAAAGCGACGCGCGTTTCAACCGGCACGCAGACGGAGTTAATCGTTACCCTTAAGCCTGAAGCGCCCGCTGGCTACGTCAACGCCGTTGTCCAAATGTGGTCGAATGGAATGAACGGCGCAACGCCGCTCGCCGTCAATGTAACAGGGGTCGTGCGCGCGCCCCTAACCGTTTCGCCCCCCACGCTCACATTCTTCACGCCGCGCGACGGCGAGAAGATCACCAAGAATATCGTCGTAACCGCCCAGAGCGACTTCACGCTTAAATCAATTAGCGCAAACTCCAAGGCGATCGACTGCCGATTCCCGAAAAATTCCGCGCGTCCGACTCGCGTGTGCGTCGTTCCTATTACCTTCGATCCCAATAAGCTGACAACCGAAACGGAAAACGCTCTCTTGAGGATCGAGACGACCGACGGACGTTCTCTTGCGCTCAACGCGCAAATTTCGTCCGGCAATATCGAACTTGCGCGACAGAAGAAGCTAGAGAAAAACGCGAGCTCAAAGGAGTCAAAGCTAGCCAAAGAGGACGAGTCCAACGACGATTTCTCCGACGCGAAGGTAAGCGTCTCCGGCGTCAAGGCAAGCGACGAGAACGCAACTAATACTGGCTCAAAACACGAGTCGCCCAAAGTTACCGACGCGCAGAGCGTCAAAACGAGTCGTGTGTCAAGTCGCGTCTCTCGACCCGTCACGCTCTCCACCGCGCGACCCTCGCAACCTTATCGCGAACAAGTTATCGCGCGTCCATAACGCGTCGCGTAAGCCGACGCAATTTCGCGTCGTGAGCGAACGCCCCCTCTACGCGTCGGAAGAGTTGCGGTTCTTCCGACGCTTTTTGTTTAACTCCAAATTACGTTTTCCATCACGAAAGATTCGTATGACTCGCAAAGCACGCTCGGAATCCCAATCCGTATCGTCAACGCAAACGTTCGATCCTGCGTCCGAACCGCTACTGCAAGGTCTAAACGACTCGCAACGCGAAGCCGTGACCCATATCGACGGACCAATGCTCGTACTCGCCGGACCAGGAAGCGGTAAAACGCGCGTGGTTACGCATCGCGTCGCATGGCTACTACAGAATGGCGTGAAAGATTACAATATCGCCGCGCTAACCTTTACCAATAAAGCGGCAGACGAAATGAAGACGCGCCTGCAAGCTCTCGCGCCAGGCTCAAAAGTATGGATCGGAACGTTCCACAGATTCTGCGCATACCTACTGCGCTACTACGCGACTTACGTCGGACTTCAGGAGAACTACGCTATCTACGACTCTGACGAAAGTAAAAAGCTACTAGAAGAGGTCGTGTCGAAAGATTCGTTACCAAACGGAGTCGATATTCAGAAAATTGCGTCTGCAATAAGCTGGGCTAAAAACGGACTAGTCTCCGCAGACGACTATTGCGCCAAAGAAGGAAGTATGCTCGGTAAGATCGTTGAGGAAGCCTATCCCGCTTACCAGCGCGCGCTCAAGCAGGCAAACGCCGTTGATTTCGACGATCTGCTATTTCATGTCGCAACTCTGCTCAAAACGCAACCGGAAATTCGTAAAAACCTCGACTACCGTTTCAAATACATTCTAGTCGACGAATACCAAGACACTAACCTTGTGCAGTACGCAATCGCGCGCGCGCTATCGATCGACTACCCTAACCTGGCGGTAACAGGCGATCCCGACCAGTCGATCTACGGATGGCGCGGCGCCAATATCAACAACATTCTGAACTTTGAGCAGGACTTCGAGGGCGCGAAAGTCGTGCGGCTTGAGCAGAATTATCGTAGCGCCAAGAGCATACTGCGTCTCGCGGATCACCTCATCAAGCATAATCTCTATCGTAAAGATAAAAACCTCTACACGGACAACGCTGAAGGCGATCTGCCGCGCATCGTTATTAATTTCGACCAGGATGAAGAAGCGGAAATGATCGCCGCCGAAATTGCCGCCGAAATTGGCGCCGGAAAGCGGCGTCCGAGAGATTACGCAATCTTCTACCGTATGAACGCGCTTTCGCGTAATCTCGAATACGCTCTGAGACGCTACGGCGTGCCGTTTCAACTTGTACGCGGGCTTGAATTCTTCAATCGTAAAGAGATCAAAGACGTCTGCAGTTACCTCCAACTCGCCTACAATCCCAACGACGTCATTTCGTTCAAACGTGTCGTAAACCTTCCGTCTCGCGGAATCGGTCGAATAACGTTAGAAAAGCTTGAACAGTACGCGGCCTTTCGTGGAATCTCGCTTTTTGAATCGGCGCGCAATGCGAACGAGGTCGCCGGCATTTCGCCGCGAGTGCGTCGCGCGGTCGCCAGTTTCGTTGAGCTCATCGATAAACTTCGCGCGTCCTTCGACGCCGGAGACGACCTAGAGGTCGCGCTTGGCGTATTGCTCAAGGAAACGCAGTACGTAGAATATCTTCGCGAAACGGCCAAGACGGAAGAGGACGAGCAACGCCTCGCTAATATTCAGGAGTTGCTCTCCGCTGCGCGCGAATTCGATTCGGATTTCGCTCAGATTGCTAGCGAGGATTCGCCTCTTGCCCGCGAGGGAACGGCGGCGCCCAAACGCGATAAACTCGGCGCGTTCCTCGAACAAATCGCGCTCGTCAACGACGTTGACGCCTGGGAGTCGAACGACGATCGAGTCTCGCTTATGACGTTGCACGCCGCGAAGGGACTTGAATTTCCCGTCGTCTACCTAATCGCGCTCGAAGACGGCGTGTTGCCGCACGAACGCTCGTCGCATGACAAACGACAGCTGGAAGAGGAACGACGTCTACTGTTCGTCGGGATTACGCGCGCTAAAGAGGAGCTACGCATTTCGCGGACACGATATCGAGAATTCCGCGGCAGTTATAATCCGTCCCTTGCAAGTCGTTTCATCTTCGAGTTTCATAACTCGGACTGCGACCAGTACGACTCCATGGACGATTGGCTCAGCGCTCGTCAAGACGCGGCGCGCGAAACGCCGGACGAAAATATTGTCGTTCCAAAATTCTTCGCGCGTAAAGAGGGACTTTCGCAACGTCAAGCGTTATGGGACGCCGAATTTGAGCGCGGCTTTGGCGCGCAAGATTCGTTCGGCGTATTCGACGGCGCTACGCGCGACGTCGGTCGTCGAGGGCGTAAAAAAGCTGATCTTTACGTCGAGGGAGTCGATCCCGATCCGGACGACGATTTCTCGCAGGAAATTCCTGACGACGACGTCTTCGTCGAGATGGAAGCAGATCTCGAATTCGACGACGATCAACTCGACTTGGACGAATTCGAACGCCAAGTCGAGGCGCAAGACGACGTCGCGCAATACGCGCAAGTCGACGAATACGATCAAAGTCGTCCATTCGCCCAGCCCAATAAACGCGCTGGTCGTAAGGCGTCGTCGGTACGCAAGGCGCCGTCCCCAGGCGCTCTCACCACAGGTTCCAAGTTAGAAGACGAATTAGACGGAACTCCACGCCGACGTAAAGGGAGCGGTGGGCAAACCCTCGTGGTAAATTCTTTTGTTCAACATAGACGTTACGGCGTCGGGGTCGTTAAAAAAATCTCAGGACCTTCGTTCAATCGAATCGCGAAGATATCGTTTCTCTCGGGTGTAGGCGACGTCGATTTGCCGGTCGACGATCCTGAATTAACCCTTGTCGCGATCGGCAGAAAGGACGCGCGCTAGTAGGCGCTCAGTCATACCGCAGGCGCGTCGGTGAAAAGATCCTAGAAAGATTTTTTCGCCGACGCGCCAAACTGATCTTGTGTAAAAATTCTATTTCCCGTACTATTACCGGGCTACTACGCGAGACGTTTATCGCTATGCGGTAAAGGCTCGCGAAAAGTCGTATGGAAACGGCTCAACCCGTTTTAGGGCGCGTTAGCGCTCGTAGCGTGGAACGCGAAAAATCGTCGAGGCATTGCGTAATATAGCGGCGTTGACGAAGAACGAACGAGAGTATGGATATGTTAAAGAAGTACAAGACGCAAAAAGTAACTAAGCGCCGTCGAAATCCGGACGTCGGCGCTCAACGACCTTTGAGCCTAACGGCGACGCTCGCGCTCGCCGCCGTCTGCCTAGCGCTCGCGCCGCTCGCTAAGGTTGCGCTCGGCGCAGAACGCAGTCTCGAGCCGGACTCGCCTCGCTACGGCGTCCGAACGCTCGCTACGCTTGGCGAAACGACGCGAAACGGACAATGCTATCAGAAGACGTTCCTCGCGCCGACCGACAAGGACGCCGATCTCGTCGGCACCTTCATTATGCGTCTGCTTTCTGATGAACTGCGCGCTCAAACGACATGGAGATTCGACAAAAACAGCGGCGCCATCACGATCTACGGTCCTGCAAAAGCCATTGAAATCTCGGAGAAGTTCATTAACGATTTCAGCGAGCCGCTGTACGAAGCCTTCATTAACTCGGGCGAATTCGCTAGCTTCGTAGGCGTCGCGCCGAGCGCGCAACCCCTGCAAACGAACGAAAACGCGCCTGTACGGTCGAGAAGTTACTACGATCCCGACATGAACGACGTCGTGCGCGTCGCGTACGAACCGGAAGGCGCTATCGTTCCGGATAGGACAAATTACGCGCCTGCCTTTGGGGGCGGAGAACTGCCGCAACCAGTTGACGCGCAACCCGCCGTCCAGGAACGTCCGTCCTTACTAACCGCCGTTCAGAATAGCGCCGTTGCGCAGAAACCTAACGCGCAACTGAATAACGACGACCTACTCCTCGACGTCGTAGCATATCGTTGTCCGCCGTCGCTCTGCGATCGCGTCGCACAACTCGTTCAACGCCAGTTCGCGACGAATCCGGAAGTCGCGTTCAGCGTCGACGCAACGCTCGGATCCATCGTCGTCCATACGAATCGCAAGATGCAACGCGAAGTAGCAGCGTTCCTCGAAAAACTCAACGTCTTGCCGACCAAGCAGTCGGCAAGCGAGCCTGATTTGCGCGTGGCGTCCGGCACAGTTACTCCTATTGAAGGCGAGCGAGAGAGCGAGCGCGGAGACGCGCCCGCGAATCTGCTCGGCGTTAAGGACCAAACGCAAAGCGAGACCTCGATTACACTCGACCCCGACGCTGCCGCGCGCGCGTCGATCAGCGACGTGTACGCGCCGCAATTCCGCAAGGTTGACGAACTTCACGACGCGTTGCTTCAGCTCTTCGGACAAAGGCTCGAAAGACTGCCGTCGGATCCCGAAGCGCCGTTCAGCGAGCGTCAGATCGCGACGTATCGATATATTAAACGTAATCCGGCCGCAAAAGAAGCGGAGCAACAGCAAGAATACGTCGCCGACGTCCGTGCGTGCGATCTAGCGATTGATTCTTTGCACAATCAAATCGCGCTTCAGGGCGATCCGGGAATGTGCGCGCAAATGCTAGTACTACTGCGCGCAATGGATCAGCCGCCGTTAAGAAACGGAAATGTAAGGCGATTCATTCCCATTCGCAACGCTGACTCCAAGCGCATTCGACAGATCTTCGAATACGATTCGCAAAAGAACGCGAATACGCCGAAACGCCCCGTTTCGCTTAACGACGTCTATCGCCTTGCCGACGAGGTCGCGATTGCGAAAGCGTTGCGCAAATTAGGCGACGACGAATCGCCGAGGGAACGCGCTGTAGGTTACGTCTCCGAACTGATTGCGCCCGAACGACGCGCCGCGCTCGCTAAGATTGCAAATCAGCCGAAAGTCGTGCGTCCGCTCGACGACGCGTTCAACGCCGTCGACTCGATTTGCGGACGCCAGCGTCCGGGGGACGGCATACGCCAGGTAGCGTATCAAGAGGGCGATTTTGGCGACGTTGGCGGCTTTGCGGCGCCAGCTGGTTCGAGCGATTTCGACGGTCTGCGAGGCGGACGCGTAGGGGTCGTGCAAGATTTCACGCCGATCGTACTTGACAACATAGACGTCGTGATAGTCGACAATGCGACGGACGCGGAGTTCCAACGTATTCAGCAGATGATCAATCAGATCGAAGAACTGGCGAAAATCGCTGAAATCACAACGGAGATTTATAATCTCAAACACGTCGATTGCGCTATGTTACACGGCGTCCTCACGACTCTGTACGCTGAAATGTTCACAACCAAACAGGGACGCGTCGTTTTCTACGCGTTGCAAAACCCTAACGCGCTGCTCGTAGCAGGCTGGGGACAGGCGTACGAAGACATGAAACGTCTCATCGAGATGTTCGATCAGCCGATTCAAGACGGCGCCGGGATGTTTAGGGTCGCGAGACTAAAGTATGCGTCCGCAGACGAATTTGCGACCTTACTAACGCAAACCTTTGCGACCCCGCTCACAGCGGGCGCGTCCGGGTTTGCTCCGCGAATTCGTGTTTTTCCAGACGTCCGTACGAACTCGTTGCTCATCCAGGCGTCTCCAAACGACTGGCAGGAAGTACAAAAGATACTGCTCGAGTTAGACGTTAACAAGGCGGATACCAAACTTGTAACGAAAGTCATCCCGCTAAAGAATTCGCTTGCGGAAAACACACGCACAACGATCATGAATATCATCCTTAGCGCCAAGCAGGGGACGCTCGACACGACGGCGGCGAAGTTTCCGATTCTGCAACTTCTTTCCGTCGACGAAACTGGCAAGCGGCTCGTTGAGTCGGGCGTCATGATGGACGTCGACGTTGTCGCAGACGTTTTCCACAACCAATTGGTCGTTACCGCCCCAGAAGATTGCATCGAGTTCATGGAGAAACTCGTCGAATTACTCGACGTCGCGCCGAAAAAAGCGCAAATTCGTTTCTTCCAAGTTCGCAATGGAGACGCGACGCAAATTGTCCAGACCTTGCAGTCGTTGCTCGCGACCGCTGACGACAACCTGTCGACTCCGACCCTGCCGCAAGCGGACGGCGAAGAGACGTTCGTACCAGTGCGATTCGCCGTCGACTCGCGAACCAACGTTATTATAGCGGCGGCGGCCCCAAAGGAACTATCGATCGTCGACGCGCTCATCGTCGCGCTAGACGGCGCCGATAAGGCAGAGCGTAAAGTCGAAGTGGTGCAATTGCGCAATATCCAGGCGCTCGTAGTCGCGGAAGCAATCGACGATTATCTCTCGCAGAAACAGCAGTTGGAAACCGCTTCGGAAGTCTTGTCGACATTCCAGCTCTACGAGTCGCAAGTTATCGTCATTCCGGAGTCAATCTCGAACTCGATTATTGTAAGCGCGTCCGGCGAGGAAATGGAGAAGATACTTGATATGATCAAGATCTTCGACGCCGATCCGCCGCAAGTACAAATCCAAGTGCTCATTGCGGAGGTTACGCTCTCTGATCAAGAGCAGTTCGGAATTGAAGCCGGTCTTCAGAATTCAACGTCCTTTGACCGCAGTATGATCACGACAACCTCTTCGGGCTCCTCTACGGGCGTGCCAGGTTTCGACATTATTGGTTCAAACGGACCCGGTAAGAATATGTCGGCGCCAGTTAACTCGCGGGACATAGCGGGTCAAGTGCTCAATAATTTCGCAATGGGCACGACGGATTCGACGCTCGGTTACGGAGGTTTCGTCGTCTCGGCAAGCAGCCGCTCCGTGCAACTTACGTTGCGCGCGCTTCGTGAGAAGAACCGTCTACAAGTGCTAAGCCGTCCGCAGGTAACCGCAATGGACAATCAACAGGCGTTTATTCTCGTCGGACAGCGTGTGCCTCGTATTAACGGTACGACAACAACCAACTACGGCGTGCAAATGAATACCACCGACACGCCCGTAGGACTCATTCTGCTCGTTACGCCGCGCGTTACCAAGGACAATCGAGTCGTTATGGAAATCGGCGCGGAAAAGTCGAGCCTCGGCAACGATTCGGACGCTACTCCAATCTATTCGCAAAACGGCGAGGTCATTAAGTCGCGATCGATCGACACGATTCAAACGATGACGGCGATTAGCGCGCGAGACGGCGAAACCGTTATGCTAGGAGGGCTCTTGCGCTCAAATAAAGAGAAGATCAGTCGCGGCGTGCCCTTCGTGTCAGATTTGCCGATCGTCGGAAGACTTTTCAGATACGATCAGGAAGTCGAGCAGCGGCGCGAGCTACTCATCGTCATGACCCCGCACATCATGCGCGATTCATGCGACTTCTCGGAAGTCATGCGCGTTGAAATGAGTAAAATGCACGTCGATCTCGACGAAGCTATGAGTATCAACGGCAATATGGGTCTGTACGATCCGCGCACAAGCCAAGGTTATCAAACGAAGAAGACTAAGCGAATTATGTCCGAAATTCTCCATCCCGACAAGATGGACGAACTCGACAATATTCCGCCCTACTCGCCGCAACGCGATTACGCGCCGAGGTACAATACGACCTCGCCGGAATCTGCGCCAAGTCGCGCGACGTCTCCCAGCTTGCGTTCTGCGCCAAGTCCGCGACGCGTCAATACTGTCGAGCCCAGTCAACCAACACGCCAGGGTCCTGCTATTCCGCGTCAGAACTCCATTCTGAACGATGAGTTCTACCTTGACGGCGCAACCGACGACTTCTCGGCAAACGAAAGAACGCGAGCAACGCATAACGAGCCGGACGTTCCGCAACGCGCGGAGGAGCGAGTCGCTATGCGCGTCGAACCGGAACCGAACGAACCCGGCGCTCTCAACGCGCCGAATAATAACGAAACGACGAGAAGCTCGACTCCTCATTATGCGAGGCTGTTAAACGAAGCGGAAGAAGCCAACGCGGCGACGAGCCCGGCGCGCGCAGATAATCTACGCGAAACAAGCGCCGACGAACCTGCGACGCGACGACCGGTCGGAATATCGAACTACCGTAACCGCAACGTAACGAGACGCGCAAGCGAGCTCAATCGCGAAGAAGAAGAGGAATACCGCGAAGACGAGCGCGGCGCCAATGCGGTTCGCGATTCGCGCGGCGAAACCTACATTCGAGGACAAGTAGACGATACGAGATTCGATAACGCCTGGACTCGACCATTCTATTGGCTAGACTTAGCGAAGGCGACGCGCGCGCAAGAGAATGACGAACAGTCGAACGCTAAAATCTTCAGATGGTCTATCTTGGGGCTGTAAACGGTTACAACCCTCTACCGAATTCACTCGCAACGAGCGGCAATGGACGACGCTCGTTGCATACTTTTACGGCGACTTACCAAGAGCAACGGATTGTTTATGAAAAAGCCATTCGCCGCGACTATCGCAATTGTTGTAACGCTCGCGACCACGCTGGGATGTTCGAGCGTCGGTCCGCGAAAGTACGTCTTATTCGGCGATCCTCAGCCGGAAAAGGTCGAAATGTTCGAGGATTTCTGGAGAGATTATCCCTTTAAGCCGGACGATCCGACTCTACCGCTACGACGCGGCAAGGGAGGAGTAATTCGCTTTTTTAAAAAGGATAATTATACACGCGCTATTATGGTCGACGGCGATCTCACCGTTAGGGTCTACCATAGTGTGAGAGACGGCGTTACTATGACGCAGCCCGACGAGGTTATGACTATTACCTCGAAAGAGCTTAACGAAAAGCATCGCAAATTCGATAAAGAAAACGGTTACAGCTATCACGTTTATCTCGACCTCGGCGAATACGATCAGCCGGAAGAGGAGATCACGATCTTATCGTCTTTTACAGACGCGAAAACCGGTCAGATTACGCTCTCGAAGGAGATTCGCACAACCGTTATGGGCACGTCGCCCCCGATTCCGCGCGACGAAAAAGCGGAAGAATCGGAAGCGGCAAAGATTGCGCGTAAGAAATTGGGCATCACAGACGAAGACGTCGATCCGATCGGCGCGTTGCGTGCAAAATACGCCGCGCGTACGCGTGCTAAACGCATGGAGGAGGACGAGCGAGGCGAGACGCGCGTGCGCGAACAGATCGACCTATCCGACTCAAGATTTGAAAACCTCGACGATCAGCCTAACGTTAAAAGCGTCTCCTATATGGAGGAAATTGAACGACGGCGGCAGGAGAAGCTCGCGGAAATACTCGAACTAGATCGTCAAAAGCAAGACTACTATCGCGAGAAGCGGCGCGAGAACCTACGCGATTATAAAGACGCGCGTAGCGCGCGAATGGAATCAGTAGCGTCGAGTCTAGCGAACACGCAACGCGACGCCGCGCGCGGCGCTAGAACCGCGCAGACGAATTACGTCGATCTGCAAGAGGAAACGACGCGAAAGTACCAAGCGATAGCGAACCAGTTTGGCGAACGAGCGCTCGAAGAGTACGATAAAGGACCAAAAGCTACGCTCAAAACCGAACGACCAAAAATGCTGGGAAACGATCAAGCGACGTTTCCGCGCGAACTAGCCGACGAACAAAGTCAAGAGCGCGTCAATCCCTATGCGTATCCGCTAAACGCCGGCTACGAAAAAGCGAGCTCAACCGCGCCGAAGAAAGAGCGCAACGCGCGACCAACCGAAATGGACGCGCTAGACGACTTTGACGTCGACGACAACGCGCCCCCGACAGAGGTATACGTCAAAAAGAACGCCGAGCGCGGTTATCGCCTGTAGTCGAGTATGAAACAAAGCCGAAAAGCGCTATTTAAACGCTCTTCGGCTTTTGTACTACTGCAACGCGAAGGGAGCGCGCTAACGCTCCGTCGTAAGCGGCAGACCATAGACGTCGACCTTGCCAGAATCGGGCGTCAAAACGACTAATTGATTGTCGACCGCTTCCACGCCAGGTTGCATCGAGAGCACGTTCGCTATCAGATTGGACAAACGTTGCGACTTCACGGCGCCGCGCAGAATGATCGTACCGCCGCGCAGTTCTACGCGCACGCTTTCTATCGAGCGATCAAACTTAAAACGTCCTATCGCGTTCTCGATCTGCGCCGTCATATTAGCGCGCGCGCTCGTGGAGGTAAGACTATGCGTTGGAAACTCGTTGAAGTCGAGCACAAGGCGCGGCGGGTACATTCTATCGGGCTCGACATTCTCGACGGTATTGTCCCCAGTCTCGAGCGCTTCAAGCTCTTGAATGCGTTGGCTAACGACGCGTTGCGGAATTTCGCCGGTTCCGAAGAATTTACCAAAGTTACTGACGTCGTAACGCGCAAGAATACCGCCGAAAGAACCGCTGTTACTATTCGACGTCAGAATATTGCCCATCGTCGAATTCACGGACATTGGCGTGCCTGGAATGATCTTCGTGCGCTGAATCTCGATCGGTTCAGCGCCGGACGCAAACCGGCTCTGCATACCGACCCCCATGCTCTGCGCCGCGTCCGTTTCACCATTGGTAGATGACGCCGACGTAGCTTGTCGTTGCGCGAACACAGACGATGCGCACGAAAATGCGTACAAAACGACTACTGCGAGCGCAAATGGTCTGAAAGAACGAAAAATACGGAAATGCGATTCGAATGGCGTCATATTAAAACTCCCAAACTCCTTCTGCGCGACCGTAATGCGCGCTTTCAATCTTTTTCGGCGACTAGACGACAACTGTTCAATTGAAAAATCACACGCGGTGTTATCGGCTCTGTACGTAACTTCGGTATAACCGCTATTACTGAGACAAATATAAAAAAGCGCGCCCGACCGCCATGAAGGTCGGGCGCAACGCCGCGCAACGAGCGCGACGCAAGGAGTTCGTAAGACGCTTGCTACACGCCGTCATGCGGCGTGGCAAGGACTGAAATTACTGGTCTTCGCCGTCGGGAGAGACAGGTTCTTTGCCGCGAAGCAGGAACACCAACGCCCCTAGCAAACAAACGACACATGGAATTCCCCAGATCTTCCCCCAGGCAAAATTATTCCTTACGTCACCGTCCCAAACCTTCTTGAAATCCCAAAGAGAATATTCCTTTTCTTTTTCTTTCTCCTCTTTATCGTACCAGTAGACTGTAACTCCGAAAACTTTTTTCGAGCATAATTTCGCATTATTCCCTGCGTCTGGAATAGCTTCCGCATTGCCAGCTACGTCCTCCACGGAGCCTGCAATGTCAGAAACCGCATCAGAGACGGATTCACTCGTTTCCTGTGCAACTTCCGCCATTCCATCTGTCACTTCTTGAACAGCATCAGAAGTGGATTCCACTGCGTCTTGCACCGCATCAGAGGCGTTACTTGCCACTTCTTGAACAGCGTCAGAAGTGGATTCCACTGCGTCTTGCACCGCATCAGAGACGTTACTTGCCGCTTCTTGAACTGCATCAACAGTCCCCTGCGCCGTGTCAAGAGTATCATTTGCAACATCCTGGATGACGTCGGTCACAGAATCGGCTTCTTCGACCTTTTGAGCCGCCGTGTCGATTGATACATCCTGAGCAAAAGCAACAGGCGTCAAAGAAATGTCGATGACTTCAACTACGTCAGACTCGGGTTGCGAACCTTCTTGCTTGAATTTGTCCCGAAGACCGTCGGCAGCAACTCCGGAAAGTACTTGCGCAACACCTAACAACAAGAAGGCAATAAGAGCCTGTACACTCGCCTTCATCTCTTTAGGGGCAATTTTATCGCCGTACATATAAGCAGCCGTATACAGGAAAGCATACGCGCCACCGTGGCACAAAATCCCAATGACTGCCATAGAGTCGTTCCCCGTTGAGAAGAGCAAATATCGAACCCCCCATGCAGCCATACCGATAGTAAGCACCCATTTCAGACCGATCTTGCCAACGGCAATTCCCAGAGCTGCCATGAAGAAGATTTCGCTAAACTGATTGAGCGTTCCCTTCTCGGGGAAGCACTGATCCATCAATGGGAAGTAGAAATTGGAACCGAAAACTCCAACAACGGTCGCACACAGAATGAAGAGCGCAAAACTGGGGTTTTTGAAAAGCGCGAGCGCCTTGAATCCGAATGGATCGGAAGCAGAGCTTCCAGATGGAGGTGTGTTAGGAAGAGTGAGCGCGTAGATCGCGAGCAAAATAGCAATAGCGGCGTCGACAAGGTAGAGGTTCTCTGCGCCAGAGTTAAGAGGCATATATTTCAGAAGGAGGTTGACAGCAATCCAACCAAGCGTTCCAAAGATAAAAACCCATGGCGATCGATCCTTATTCGGAATATGTTTGAAGACGATCGCGTTCAGCAGTGGAATCGACGGCATAAACATCAAACCAGCGACAAACATCAAAGCCATCCAGGCAAAACCAGGAGCGACAGTTCCGTTCGGCGAATTCAAAATTTCAGCAGGAACGCTCGCAGCAACGTCATGCGCGACTTTATGACATGCAAACAAAGCCGCACCGCAAATCAGTTGCATAAAAGCAAATACTTTCTGGGCTGCAAATTTCTTGTCAGCAATAGGACCAATAACCGGAGCAAAAAGTGCTCCGAGCGCGAAAGCGCTATAAAGAATACCACTATTGATATGATGAGCCGCACAATATCCTCCAAGTTTGTACGACCAACATCCCCAAACCGCAAATTCGAGCGCGTACGCGATCTGCAGACGCAGATACGCGAGTCCGCCGCCGCCGTTATTTTC